>CAZGDE010000153.1:2444-14980 GCA_964524315.1 uncultured bacterium | reverse complement strand
TGGTAGTTTCTGCGGCGTTCAATTTGCCGTCTGGTCCCAGTATTGTGGCAACCCAGTTAGCGATTTTTTTAACGGCAATGGTACTGCCCCGATTACGTGTTTTAGGACATGGGTGAAAACGAATGTCTGAATCTGATATCACTCCCGAAATTTTGAAGACGACAGAGATTCTGGAAGCCCTGGAGACACTGATAGACAAGGCTCCTAATTCTGATGTTGAAGCGATTTTGCAGGAAAACGGGATTAAGGTAAGTGAAACCTTCCCGGATGATTTCAAAGCGACTATAACACAACAATGATTATCATTCTTGCCTAACCCGATGGAGATTGACGTCATGCAGGTGAATTAGGTCGCTGTCGCTCACTGAGTCAAGTGAGAAGCTGGAAACGACAGTCGTTCAAAAAGCGATTCTTTGAGAATTTTGTCTGTTCCACAGAGTTTTACTGCTCTCATCCAATTACAATTTGTGTAACAGGAGCGACATCATGAACTTATTTTCTCAAGACAAACCCAAAGCAAACCCAGAGAAGATCCGAGATATTAAAAACTGGGTTTATCGCATCTTAAACGTTGATCCTGACATTCCAATTTCCATCAGCCAACTGACTTGCAAAGAACCAGGATGCCCTCCCATTGAGACCGTCATTGCAATCATGACTCAACCCGTCAAGCAGTACAAAATTCACAAGGCTGTGGATGAAGTTGACGAATTAGACATTTGCAACCTGTACTAAACCACTCCCTACTCCTCACTCCCCAATATTTCTCGCCAGGAACGTCCTGAATTACGCAAAAAGGGAATTTTAGCCAAAATTCCACTACTTCTTATATCATGAGAATGATTATCATTCCAATTCTCACGCTGGATCGACATGCTCCCTGCTTCCCGACCTCTGCCCTCCAACCTGAAACGAATTGTTCAACGGTTTCAGCAAATCACTGAACCGAAGCGTCGGTATGAGTATTTGCTCTGGTTTGCCAAACGGGTGCCAGAGTTGTCGGAAACGGAGCAGATTGCAGCCAACAAGGTTCCAGGCTGTGTGTCTCAGGTCTATATCACTGCTGAGGTTCACAGTGATAGTGTTGCATTTCGCGGAACCTCGGATGCTCAAATTACAAAGGGTTTGGTTGGTTTACTGATCGATGGATTGAATGGACTCACCCCCAATGAAATTCTCCAGTTGACTCCGGATTTTATTCAGCAAACGGGCTTGGATGTCAGTCTTACCCCCTCCCGGAGCAATGGGTTTTACAACATCTTCAGGTTCATGCAGCAAAAGGTGGCAACTGTACAACCTGCTAATACTTCTTCACGCCATTAAAGGAAACGGAGTTTTGATATGACTGGCACAATTCATGAGACGGCCCTGAAATCGCTGGAAATCCCTAAGCGAGGAATGCCGATTACCATCATCACAGGGTTCTTAGGCAGTGGTAAAACCACACTCCTGAATCAAATTCTTAGTAACCGCCAGGATTTGAAAGTAGCTGTTCTGGTGAATGAGTTTGGTGACATTAACATCGATAGCCAATTACTGGTGGCGATGGATGAAGACATGGTGGAACTTAGTAATGGCTGTATTTGTTGCACAATCAATGACGGGTTGGTAGATGCCGTTTATCGGGTTTTAGAGCGAGACGATCGCATTGATTACATGGTGATTGAAACCACAGGTGTTGCTGATCCATTGCCCATCATTCTGACATTCCTCGGAACTGAATTACGCGATTTGACTCGACTCGATGCAATTATCACTGTCGTTGACGCTGAAGCCTTTACGCCAGATCACTTTGATAGCGAAGCGGCACTTAAGCAGATCGCCTATGGGGATGTCACGATTTTGAACAAGACAGATCTGGCATCAGTGGAAAAAGTACAGGAGTTAGAAGCATACATTAATACCGTAAAAGCAGGTGCTCGAATTTTACACAGTCAGTATGGGAAGGTACCACTGCCGCTGATTCTGGATGTGTATTACAACGATCCAGATGCTTACGCGGACCTGGTGCGGGACGAAATTGAGCAAACTGAGCGGGAAAACCATGACCATGACCGTGATGATGGTGTTCATGACCATGCTCATGCTCATGAACACCATCATCACCCGCACGAGCATCACCATCACCGCTCTGCCCACCTCGATAATGATGGGTTTGTGTCCGTTGCTTTTGAAAGCGATCGCCCCTTTGACGTGAAAAAGTTTGAAACCTTCTTGCACAATCATTTACCGCAGGAAGTGTTCCGGGCAAAAGGTATCCTCTGGTTCGCCGAAAGTGATCTCCGCAATATCTTCCAATTGAGTGGTCCTCGGTTCGATCTGCAAGGAGAAGAATGGCAAACTCCACCGAAAACTCAGATGGTCTTGATCGGGCGCAACTTGAATGCTGAGGCACTACGGCAGTATTTAGCAGACTGCCTCGCCTGATAGCGAATCTTGCATCAGTACAGCCGACTGCTGATGCAAGGCATATTGGTAAGGGTTTAGCGATACTCAGGCATGGCACCCGCAACCTGTGTGACCGCAGCCAGATCCTTGAGGGTGTCCATTGGCACAAGCCTCACCGCAATAGGCTTTTTCATCTTTCATCACCGCATCGCTCAGATTCACAATACACAGGCAATCTGGACAAGCGCATTTCATTTGAGTCACTGTAGTCATGGAAATTCTCCAAATCAGACATTCTATTCATCTTAATACATGAACAGTAATTCAGATGTTGGACTACGAGAAATCTTCACAACTGGAGAAATAGCTCTATATTGCGTAGTTTTTGCCAATAGTTTTGAGAGCAAAAGCTAATTTGGATGGTCAGGTACTGGCTAAATAACAGTGGCAATTGGGCTTGGTAATCAGTGACTCGGCTAAAGCATTCAGTGCTGTCGCTGCCAGTAGTCCGCCACCCAGTGCCCCCTCGATCGTGATGAAGGGCAAGCCCGATCGCATCAGTTGGCGTTTCGCGATCGGTGCATGACTGAACCCAATCGGCATCCCAATCACCAGGGCCGGTTGAATGGCTTGTTGCTGAATTGCCTGACACACGGCTAACAAAATGGAGGGGGCATAGCCGACCACCAGAATGCATCCATCAGGACACTTGCTCAATGGCTCCTTCCAGTCCTGATACTGCCAAAAGGCTTGCTCTGCATCGGGTGCAGTCGTGACATGAGGGTCATCGATTAGGGTAGTCACCTCACAGCCCAGATGCCGCAAGCGGGTGTGATCCAATGCTGCCGCCACCATTGGCACATCAGTCATCACTGAACAACCTGCTTTGAGTGCTGCTCGACTGGCAGCGATCGCACCTTTTCCGACCCGGACAAACGACACCAAACTGACATCTCCACACGCCAGCACCAACTGGGAGAGCAGATCCACCTCAATCTCAGAACGATTGCTCAAATCCGGCAACAACCATTGCAGCGATTCTTGAAAGGATTCAGGGTGGGCATGAACGTCGGCATCCAGTTCATCCCACAACTCCTCAAAGCCGTTCAGTTGCATTTGAGTCTGCACCTCTAGCTGTTTCAAGCGTGCCAGCACTTCCGCCTGCGTTGCCTGACAGGAGCGATCGCGTCCCAGCAATCGTTCCAGGGCAGATGCTGTGTGTCGGAGTTGAGCAATTTGTCCGACTACTGCTTGATACTGCTGCTGTAGCTGAGACAGTAGCGACTCCGGAGCATTATGACTGGCATCCGTCTCTAGCAATTTCTGGATATGAGCCAGTTGAAACCCTTGCTCCTTTAAGGCAACAATCCGCTTCAGGCGTTGCACATCCGATTCACTATAGAGCCGATAGTTTCCGGGCGATCGCGCAGGTTGTGGCAGCAATCCTAACTGATGATAGTGCCGCACCATCCGAGGGGTAATCCTGCCCCCAACGGCATCGGTGAGTTCTTTGATCGTCAGTGCTTGCATCATTTCCATCAGAAAAAAGCCTACAAGCTTGACATTAACATTAATGTCAAGGTTTAGCCTGAGAACAGGTGTTTTTGATTCTGCCCATGTTCTACCCTGCTCGTCTGACTCGCGTTGCCACCGACCACCCGGATGCTCTGGCTGCATTGCTTTGTGGATTTCTAGTGCTGCTGGGTTGGAGTGCCTTGCAGTTCAATTGGCTGGGATTGGCGTTGTTCCTGCTGCCTGCTGCCTATGTCATCGGTGGTTGGGAAAGTGCCCGTGAAGGACTGACCACATTACTCCAGGAACAAGAACTGGATGTGGATCTGTTGATGATTGTGGCAGCCCTCGGAGCCGCGTTCCTGGGACTGTGGCGGCGGGAGTATTATCTGATTGTGGATGGAGCTATTCTCATCCTGATTTTTGCAATCAGTGGAGCATTGGAGGGCTACGCCATGCAACGGACAGAGCGGAGTATCCGTAGCCTGATGAGCTTGACGGCAGATACCGCACGAGTGGTCGTTGACGGGCAAGAACGAACCATGTCAATCTCAGATCTACAGGTGGGCGATCGCATTCGGGTCAAGCCAGGAGAAGTGATTCCAACCGATGCTGTGATTTTGGAAGGAGAAACCGCCCTTAATGAAGCCGCGATTACGGGAGAGTCTCTTCCCATTGAGAAAACGATCGAGGATGAGGTGTTTGCGGGCACGTTAAATGGCTATGGAGCCTTACTGCTGAGAGTGCACCAACCGCCTGAAAGCAGCTTGCTGCAACGGATTATTCGCGTTGTGGAGCAGGCGCAGACCGAAAAACCAAAATCACAGCAATTCATTGAACAGGTTGAGCGGGGCTATGCCCGTGTTGTTGTTTTAGTGGGGATTCTGCTAGCAATTTTGCCCCCTTTCTTCTGGGGATGGAGTTGGGAAACGACCATTTACCGCGCCCTAATCTTTCTCGTCGTTGCGTCCCCTTGTGCGCTGGTGGCAGCCATTATGCCTACGCTGCTCTCCGGCATTGCCAATGGAGCCAGGCAGGGAATTTTATTCAAAAGCGGTGCCCAGTTGGAATTGATCGGCAAGGTTAGGGCGATCGCCTTCGACAAAACGGGAACGTTAACCACTGGCAATCCCCAGGTCTACAAAGTCATTGCAGCCGAAGGGTACACGGAAGTCGATGTAGTAAACCTCGCTGCTGCGCTCGAAGCTTATTCAGAACACCCCATTGGACAAGCAATCTACCAGTATGCAAAAGGTTTGCTCACAGCAAATGTATCTGTAACCTCTGTTCAGGCACAACCAGGACAGGGAATTACAGGATTGAAGGGAACTATTCCCGTTTGTGTGGGCAAAGCAACGTTTGTGCAATCAAGAGTGCAAACCATGCCAACAAATTTGCTGACAGCCACCAATCAACTAGAACAGGATGGTAAAACAGTGGTTTGGGTCGCTGAAGCAGGCAACATGGTTGGATTAATAGCGATCGCCGATACCCTTCGACCCGAAGCCGCCGCCGCGATCGCACAGCTGAAACGAATGGGAATTGAAGCGATCGTCATGCTCACAGGTGATAATCAACAAACGGCAAACAGTGTGGCGCGATCGATTGGTATCGATCAAATTTATGCAGAATTGCTACCAGAGGAGAAGCTTCAGATTATTCAAAAACTACAGCAGAAATATCAAACGGTTGCAATGGTTGGAGATGGCATTAATGACGCGCCTGCACTGGCTCAAGCCACCGTTGGCATCGCTATGGGAGCCGCTGGAAGTGATGTCGCGTTGGAAATCGCAGATATCGTTTTGATGACTGATCACCTGGAAAAAATTGCAACTGCCATTCGTCTAGGGCAACGTTCTCAAACAGTTGTTAAACAAAACATTGCCTTTGCACTCAGTTTTATTTTGCTCCTGATTGCCGCTAATTTCATTGGCAACATCACATTGCCATTTGGGGTCATCGGGCACGAAGGATCAACGGTCTTAGTAATCTTGAGCGGTTTGAGACTTTTACGGAACTAAAATAAATGATTCTAGTTGAACCAAACCGCAGAATACTAGAATAATTTCTTGCAGAAGAAAGTACATCAACTTAACCAGTTCCTCCCAGTTGGCTTTTGGTTCATTGGTAATGAGAAAGAGAACTTCCACTTATCACCCTTCTGCATCCAAACCAATGACCAGTAGCCCTCGGCTCGTTTGTTCCTGAGCAAAAATGGCATGCGGATTGCCACTTCTCATAGAAGAAAATCCTGGCAGATTGAACTTTGATCGGATCTTCTTCACAAGCCAAACGAACTAGGGGCAGTCCGTAAACTGCTAATCGATCATTCTACTGATGACAATGGCAGTGATCGTTTGCGAAATAACAACGCTGAATTATTCCATCCCACGAATGACAAAGACAACAATAGAGTAGTCAAATTAGCTTATTTTGAAACATCACAATACTTGCACCAAAGGAATCATCTAATAAAACATAGTGATTAAGATCCACAACTTGCTGAGCCAGGAAATCTGCGTAGGCTTCGATATGATCGAGGGCTTCTGGCAGGCGCATCGTTCGTAGAGACCAATGAGCTAGCGGTGTAAATTGCTGAAGTTGCCAGGTACTACCCGAAAAGCAGGGAACTGCAAATTTTCCTGTGCCTGAGTAACCTCTGCTTTAGACTGTTGCACCTGCTGTTGAGTTACATCTCGCTGGGCAAGAAGTGCATCATAAGCGGCTTTTGCTTCATCCAGTTGAGATTGGGAATAAGCGCCTTGCTGCACGAGGTACTGATCGCGATCGTAGTCCAGCTTTGCTTTTGTTAAATTTGCTTCGAACTGGGCTAACTGTGCCTTTGCTTCCGGAATTCTTTCCTGTTTTTCATTCAGCATTGTCAGCAATTTTTCGTGGTTCTGGATGTCAAAGTCCCCAGCGCATAATCCGCTCTGCCACGGATGGCATAAAACGCTGAAGCCCAAAGAGCAGCTTTGTTTTACCAATTCGCATCTCATAGCGATCGCGCCTAAAATCGTGCCAAAATTCTTCGACCAATGCTTCCGGAGTAATTTTGCCGCGTCCACGTCCGTGTGTCATGGCAGTATCTACCAATGGCGGAATGATTTCAAATACGCGCACAGAACTTCCTTCAAGTTGCCAACGTAGCGTTTTAGTAAAACTGTGCAGGGCAGCTTTACTGGCGCAATAGACGGGGGCGCTTTGCTTGGGGACAATCCCTAATCCCGATGTCACATTAACAATGGCAGCAGTGGGATGGCTCAAAAGCTGAGGTAGCAGAAGCTTGGTTAGATACAAGGGAGCAAGCAAGTTAATATCAAGTTCAGTAGTAATGTGTTCAGGGGCGATCGCAGGATCGGCAAATTCATAGTTGTATTGAATGCCTGCATTATTGACGAGAATATTGATATCAGGATAGCGATAGACCAACTTTTCTAGAGTGTGGCGATCGCGCATATCGGCAAGCTCAACAGTTAGCATTGGCAGTTCGCATTTCACAGCTTCTGCTTTTTGGGCATTGGTTCCGGTGACGATCACCGCATTTCCCTGCTTGAGAAATCGTTTTGCCAACGCCAATCCAATCCCCGATGTTCCGCCTGTAATCAGAACCGTATGATGAGTAGTTCGCACAGCAACTCCTACCTGGTGAAACCTTAAATCCAGTGTAGGTAGGAGCGTGTGATAGGGCATTAACATAGGTTAATGCGATTTCAGTTGGGCGCGAACTCGGCTCAAGCTAACGGGAGTTATCCCCAGATAGGAGGCAATATGATACTGCTTCAGCCTCGTTTCTAGCCCAGGATATTCCTGTAGAAAATTCAAATAGCGGGTTTTCGCATCATCGAATAACAAAGCCGCTTCGCGTCGTTCCTTTTTGATGAAGAGAGCTTCGGCAATTCGGCAATTTAACTGCTGCAAGCTCAAATGCGATTCTGATAGCGATCGGTAAGTTGAGTAATCTGCAACCAATAGTCTGGTATCTTCCAGAGATTGAATGAACAGATGAGAGGGCTGTTGCAGTAGCAATGCACTATACGCTGCAACAAAACTATTTTCAGCACAGAATGATTTTGTAAACTCATTGCCGTTAGCATCTGCACAATATAAGCGGAGAATGCCAGAAACTACGAATCCAATGGTTTGAGGAATATCACCCGCACGAACCCAAAAATCATTTTGGTTTAAGGTTAGAGTTTGAAATAAACCCACAACCTCAATCGCCTCACACTCTGTTAAAGTGACGAGCGATCGCAGCGTTGCCGACAGTTGAGATTGCTCTTGAGTTAACATTTCTGCTCCGCTATTTAAAATGCTGAAGCTGTAGCAGTACTTTACTAGTAGTCATGCTGATCCTCGACGAATCATAAATTGCATTAAAGCATCCATCATGCCATCACTGGCAAATTTACGAAAGGTCATTAAAAATTCTGCTCCAGTGCCCACAGGATAACGTGCTTTTGGGCGCTTTGCTTTGATGGCTTTGGCGATCGCAGTTGCCACGACTTCAGGTTTGGAAGCAACGGTTTCATCACTGGCACTGGCTAACAACTTTGCGCCTGCTTGGGCTGCGGTGGCATAGACCGTATGTCCAGAGGTTTTCATTAGCTTTTCAATGGCGATCTCCCCCCATTCTATCCTGATGGGACCCGGCTCAATGATAATGACATCAATGCCAAAAGGCTTGAGTTCGAGCCTGAGACAGTCGCTTAATCCTTCTAAAGCAAACTTTGTGGCGTGATACCAGCTTCCCAAGGGTTCGTAGATTTTGCCGCCGATTGAGGTGATATTGACAATCTTCCCAAACGACTGTTTTCGCATATGGGGAAGCACCAGTTGCGTCAACCGTCCCACACCAAATAGGTTGACCTCAAACTGATACCTTGCCTCATCTAGCGGAACATCCTCCAACGCTCCATAGGAGCCATAACCTGCATTATTGATTAAGATATCGAGTCTGCCGCATTCGTGAATAATGCGATCGACGCTCCCTTGCATGGATTTGTCTTGGGTAACATCTAGTTCAAGAATTTTCGCGCCCTGAGCCGCTAAAGACTCTAACTTGGCAGGATTTCGAGCGGAGGCATAAACAAAGTAACCTTCATGCAATAGCTTTAGCGTTGTTGCCTTACCAATTCCACTGGAAGCTCCCGTGACTAAAACAGTTCTTTTCATGAACAACTACCTTTTTCAAATGGATAACCGCTTCAGTTGTGAAATAAATCAAGACCTCCAAAACATCACTGGATTTTTTTGAAGTCCTCAGCCAGTTCTGCTAATCCCGTCTCTCGCGTCACAATGGGAACGTAACCCAGTTCTTCTTGAGCTTTGCGATCGCTAAAGGTTAGCTCCTGTCCAATCAACCTGACCATTGTGCGAGTAATGGGTGGAGTATCTTTTCGGCGCAACGCTGTCCAAATGATTTCCATCAATTCGGCAACGTTCCAGGCAACCCAACGCGGGATACTCAATCGCCCCGGTTTGACTCCAGTCGTTTCTAGCAATGCTGTGATCCACTGCCGAAAATTAACAACATCGCCATCGCTCAAAAAGTAAGCTTGTCCACCAGGGCTACGTGCCGCTGCTAATATAGCTCCATGACAGGCATTCATAACGTGTGTTGTCATGTATGGATAGTTACCCTGATCAATCCAAACAAACTGCCCAGTTTTCACAGCACTGATCAACTGAAATAATGCGTGATCTCCCTTCCCCCAAATCCAGGAAGGACGAATCACAGAGGTTCTAAATCCAGGACGATTGGCTGCAATCACTCGCTGCTCTGCCAAACTTTTTGTCGCAACGTAAGGTGAAAATTTAGGCTGCTGTAATGGGTATGATTCATCGATCTGAGATAGTGGTTGACGATTAACAACAGAAGCCGCAGCCCCCACCTGAACAAAACAGGGAACATTTGCCAACTGTGCCGCTGCTAAGGCAGATTCAGTGCCCAACACATTCGTCTGGTAAAACGCCTGGTATTTCCCCCATATATCCAGAAACCCTGCAATATGAAACACCGCCTCACAACCTTGCATTGCACGAGTCATGATCAGTTCATCCAGCAAATCACCGCGCACAGCTTTTGCACCCAATTGTGTAACCTGTTCTGCTGCTCGCTCTGACCTTGCCAACGCAATCACTTCATCACCGCGATCGCACAGCATTTGAATCATGTGACGACCTACAAATCCAGAACCACCTGTGACAAAAACTTTCATAAGAATCACCGAGAAACCGCATCCCCTTGTGGGTACGGAGGGATAGGTGCGGCAATTGAAATTCGGTCAATCCCGGTTTCAATTGCCCAATCATCTTTGCCCCTAACAGATAAACCCCTCTAAAGAGGAGGTAGTATATTTGTATGCAAAGAACAATTCGCATCCAACTGCAACCCGACATCGAAACAGCCAAGCTGCTGTCTCAAACACTTGAGCAGTACACCTGGTCATTTAATGCCGTGTGCCAGCATGGATGGGAACATGATTTGACCAATGGCGTAGCGCTGCACAAAGCAACTTACTATGCCCATCGAGCCGTCACTGGCTTGCCTGCCCAATTGATTTGTGCGGCACGAGTCAAAACAACTGAAGCGTTGAAGTCGGCCAAGCGCCTGAAAAAGCAGGGTCAGACGGTGAGCTGTCCCGCCTCCGAACGTTGCCCCATTCGTTATGATGCCCGTGGGGTTGTTGACAATACCTGACCCATTGGAAACATTCTAGACATCAGCGCATCCCAGGCGCGATCGGGCAACAAACGACGAACCCAAATGAAAATCTTGCCGCTCAATCCGACTCTGTAACGAGTCTGAGGACGACGCACAAGAACTGCCTGCACAATCACTTTCGCGACATCCTCAGGTTTCAGAATGCCCCAGGCATTTCCCCCAAACATCTGCTGAATTTGCACTTCAATATTTTGCTTAAATGTCGCATAAGGGCTATCATTTCCCGTTTGCGGCATCAACGCATAGAGCTTCTCAACAAATGGCGTTCTGACTCCCGTTGGCTGCACCGAAACGACATCCACACCAAACGGTTGCACCTCATAGCGCAACGCATCGGTAAGTGATTCGACCGCATACTTACTGGCGTGATAAGCACCATTTCCAGGTGTAGTGAAGTTTCCGCCCATTGAGCTAACATTGATAATGCGTCCATAGCCTTGCGATCGCATTCCTGGTAACACCAGTTGACACATCCGCAGTAAGCCAAACACATTGGTTTCAAACTGACGACGAACCGTTTCCATCGTCAACTCTTCTAGGGGACCAATCTGGTTATAGCCCGCATTGTTGACCAAAACAGAAACCGTACCATGCCTTAATTCGATCGAGCGCACAGCCGCCAGCATCGACGCTTCATCTGTAATATCGAGTTGAAGAATGTGGCACCCTTTTTCCGCTAGATCGCTTAGTGATTGAGGATTTCGGGCAGTTGCATACGTGATGAATCCAGCGGATTTGAGGGCGATCGCGGTCGCTTTTCCAATTCCAGAGGACGCACCCGTCACCAATGCCACTCCATGCTTTACTACCATCATTGCGACACCTCCTTGTTAATTGACTAAGAAGCTACTTACTTAAATTTAAGTAAGTAGTTGGACAAAAAAATTAGCGGCGACGCATTCCATCTAGCAAGATGTCAATCATATCCTTTGCTAAAACCTGCTTTGGAATGTTTTTGTACCGATGCATATCATGAGCGGTATCGATGAGAGAGAGAAACATCGTAGCCATCAGTTTGGAATCCACTAAGCGAATTTCTCCTCGCTCATAAGCCTCTGTCAAAACCTGCTGGATTGGCTTGACGAGAGAAACCTCACCTAACTCCATTAGGGTTTGAGCATGGTCTTGAGAGAGGGCTGGAAGATCCGATCGTGCCAGTCGAGTCATATCGAGTGGAGGTTGTGCTAACAACCAATCTGCCATCTGGTTTAGTTGGCTAGATAGGTTTGGTTCTGCTTGGGAAATAGCGCGATTCAATCCATCAAGGTGACGCATGAGACTGCGTTTGATCACCTCGACAAACAACTCCTCCTTACCACCTGGAAAATGGTAGTAGAGCGCAGCCTGACGCACCTTAAAGGCATCTGCAATATCGCGCAAAGTGACTGCTGTGTAGCCACGCTCACCAAATAGAGCTTCCGCTAATTGCAACAGTTGCTCCCGCGAATCTCCAGATTTTGCCTTAGCGTTCACACGTTCCTATTTGAACCGAGGATTTACTTAATTTATAGTAAGTAGCGTAACGAAGCTGAATAAGGATTGTCAAGTGCCATAGCGGGTGATTTAGGCAACGAAACTTTCAGCCCCATTTTGCTTAGCCTTTAGGTTTTTCCTTCACCTCTCTGCTTCAATTTCGATAATGCAGATGCGATCGCTTTCAAAACATTAGAAGCATTGCTAGGAGAAGAACGTGAAGTACCAAAATGCTGCGACTGTGATTGAGCAATAGTTGACTTACTCGCGACTCGATCGCAGACAGAATCACTTTTACCTGGCGATCACGTCTATGTTTTCCTGCAACTACCGCTTTGCATAGGCAACTAAGGAAACGCCCAAAACAACTAACACAGCTCCGACAATGCGGGTTGGACTGGCAGCATATTTAGTGAGTCCAATTGCACCATAATGA
>CAZGDE010000153.1:0-2434 GCA_964524315.1 uncultured bacterium | reverse complement strand
GGCAAGCGCAGCACCAATTTTAGGGGTGGCGAAAATAGTTGACCAAACATACAACGTGCCTAGACAACCGCCAATCCACATCCACCAAGAGGTTTGAGCCAGAGCCGTTGTAGCAGGAAGGGGATATCGCGCAAAGAAACAGATAACCAGGGATGCTAACGTTCCAGCTAGATATGAAATAAAGGTGACTTGCATCGGTTCGCCCACGTAGCGTCGAAGCAAGGTATTGATCGCGACTTGTACAGGAAGAATTGCGCCGCCGAGTAATGCTGCCAACAGGTAAATAGTTCGACTATCCATGTTCAATCTCTGATTATCGTTATCGAAGTTGGGTAGGAGCGATCGCTTTACTGCCAACGCCATCCTAACCCCAGCGCGATCGCTCCCATTGCCGCCATCAATCCACCTGCCAGCTGATAGGTCACATCTAAACCGACAACACTACTCAACGGTTGGCTGAGAATGGGTGAAATAAATTGACCGAGAAAAAATGCGGTCGTTAATCCACCCAACACTCGCCCTCTGAGACTGACCGGGGTCACTGAGGTTAAGCAAACATTCATATTGGGCATCAGTAAACCAAGCCCTCCTCCAGCAATGGCTAACCCTACTAAAACCATGATGTAAGTCGGCGCAACACTGATGACGCAATAGCCAACTGCCATTGCCAGAAATGCGATCGCGTAAATGCCCATGAATGACAAGCGCGCCTTGATTTGTTTGTAAGCGATCGCACTGGCTGCACTGAATAATGTTGCAAGGGCGATCGCCAATCCACTCTGCGATGCCGTTGCATTCACCAGTTGCTTCAGATAAAACGGCAATTGTACCGGAATCAAATAAAACACAATCTGCGATAGAAAAGCGGCTAGATAGGTCAAACCTGCAATGTGCCAGGGAAACCCCTCAGTTGTATCGGCTCCCAAATTTTGAGCTGCTTCGGTGCAGTTGGGTTCGGGTAAGACCAACACCACGAGCGGCAAGATGAGCAACGCCAGGAGATAGATCAGAAATGGCATTCGCCAATTCACATCCGCCAGGAAGCCACCCAGGGAGAGGAACAATACGCCCCCCAATCCCATAAATCCTGCTTGAAAACCGAGAAACTGGGCGCGGGCTGCTCCGGTATAATAATCGGCGATCAGAGCGGTTGCTGTGGTCATGATGCCTGCCACACTCAACCCCAGCAGCACTCGCCCGACCAGGATCATGCCGATATCGTTTAGTACACCCCCCGAAGTACCTGCGATCCCGTATAACAATACGGCAAATGTCAGCAGGGGTTTCCGCCCGAAGCGATCGATCATCGTACCCACAAAAGGCGCAGCGATCGCAATGAACAGGGCGGGAATCGTCAGCACCAGCCGTACCCAATAGTCGGCATTGGGTGTTGCAGCAAAGTAATCGCGCATGGCAGGCAGAGAAGGGGCGATCGTCGCTCCTGCCATGACGGTGAGGCTGCTACTCAAAAGCAGCGTTGCTTTAACAAAAAGGGAGCTTGTTTTGAGGGGCATAGAGATTAACTTGCTAAAATTCCTGCCATCCACTTTTCAACCGCTTTGGGGTCTTGGAGTAACTGAGCTTGCATCTCCTGCGCTTGCTCACCAGGATAGACATCCTCAACTTCATCAGCAACCGCCTGAAGTGCCGTCCGTACCACCTCTTCAGGGGCAACTTTGGGCGGTGGGAAATCCTTGCTCATCTTCGTGTCTACTGTTCCAGGCATCACCCCAACGACCAGCGTTTTTTGTGACGCAAGCTCAGCTCGAATGCCTTGAGTTGCCAGTAACGCCGCTGCCTTAGACGCACAGTAGGAGGCATTCAGCGGAAAATTCACCTTTGCCAGAATGGTGAGCATATTGACAATCGCCCCTCCTCCATTGGCTTTGAGGACTGGAGCGAACGCCAAACACATCCGCAACATACCGAGGTAATTGACCTCAATCTCCGATCGTACCTTGTCAAAATTGATATCTGCGACCAATCGGTGATTAAATCCCACGCCAGCATTGTTGATGAGGAGATTTACATCTGAGTATGCCTCAGCCACTGCCTTGACTGAGGCTTCATCGGTGATATCGAGGGGAATGGGAATGATGCGATCGGGATCGGTTGCGGCAATGTCCTTCAAACTATTGGGATTGCGTGCACCTGCATAAATGCGAGTGGCTCCAGCCGCTTGTAAACCCTGGATATAGTATTGCCCAATACCACCATTTGCACCTGTCACTAATGCGATCGCACCTTGAATTTGCATTGCTTCTTATTCCTTATGGGATTTGTCATTCGTCATTTGTAATGCACCCAACCAAGAACCAGTGACCAATGACCAACAATAAAGAACAGGGTATACTCCTACTAACTTTTTCGGAAGTACTTACTTTTTTGTAAGCTTCCTCAAGATCTGGGAAAGTAGCGTAGATGACCAATGAAC
>CAZGDE010000152.1:0-14987 GCA_964524315.1 uncultured bacterium | reverse complement strand
GGGCTAAGGTGTAGCTTGCTTCCCAGAAGGGGGTAGTTCGGGCAACGACGCAAAAGATTTGTCAGTCAATCAGCTAAACTCCAGTTAGAACGCTTCTGCTCCCTTTCCAGCGCAACGGCTACAACAAAAATAAAAGGGCGCAGAGAATGCGCCCTTTTTCACTTTTATGAAAGTGGAAATAGATGAATTACAGGGGGAAAACAGGCTTATCGTTAGCGTTCAGCTTGATTTTACCTTCCGACCCATTAACGATGAAGGGCACGGACTGATCACCAACAACCCGAACGAGAACGGGCTTAGACTTCAACGACTCACGAACTAACTCAGCCCACTTGGTCAGGTCAGTTGCATATTGGTCGGTAATGGGGGTGTTGGTGGTAATGGCAGCGTCCTTAACCACCTGGATGTTCATGGGCAGAGTAAATTTTGCTGGATGAACGGGAGGGGTAGGGAGGTTATGGGTTTTGATGTCGGTAATTGCTTCGTCGTACAGAACATCCGTTACTGCGGTTTGGGCGAAAGCAGGCAGGGTTGCACCCATCAGCAGTGCAGCAGCACCAAAAGCAGACATGACGCGGGTTTTCATTATCAATTCAACTCCTCGACAGTAATCACAATTAACAAATGACGGCTTATGGCCAAAATACCATCCATCACCGCTTTAGTTAATCTTTTCTACTTTACGCCTTTTATTCAGGATAGGCGAGTACGTATCATCTTATCTTTAGCAAGATTTTGATGTTTGTATTAACTACCGCCTCAGTCATAAGGCTTTGCAAAGAGTGTGATCGCGATGATGGCTGGAATTCTCTAGTCGGCCTATCTATCTGGGCAATCTTGCCAATATGCCAGCCACGTCGACCGCTAGTCGTTCACCCAACTGGAGCAGCAGGCGTACCTGCACCAAGTTGAGGCATCCTTCACGACTATCCGGGTGGGGGAACGTCGTATCGGTTGCTGCAATGGTAGGTAATTGGGTCAGCAGCCAGGTCTTTAAGCGAGTGAAATAAAGTTCCTGCGCTGGTGCTAATGACAGGTTCAGGTTTAGCCGTTGCCCTACACTAATTAAGCGCTCCAGCCGTTTTAAGTCTGCCTCCAATGTTGGCAGGTTGAAGACATGGAGAATGTGCCAGAGCGACTGTAAAATGAGGCGCTCCAGAATTTCCTTTGCCTGGTGCAATTTCAACTGACAATGCATATGGCTGGCTTCGGTCGCGATCGCCTCTAACTCGGCCAGGTGGATCAGGCCAGTCTGTCCCGTTTCGCCATCACCGCTCTCCTGTTCTAACGCCCGAATGGATTGCATTACCCGATGGCTGATAGCCACTTCCGCCGCCACCTGAAGTTCCTGGGGAACGCTCAATTCGTCCCGATGGAAAGCCATTAAGACCCCATAATTGTCGCGGTAGACCTGGGTGTACAGTTGATCCAGGCGGGTGAGGGTCTCCTGGGTTAGTAATCGCATGATGCGGTGGCGTTCTTCCGCAAATAGGCTTTGCAGGTTGTAGGACTGACTGCCAAACGCAGCATTCATCGCCAGGATCGTTTGAGCCGCACTGGCCTGCTGCAGGGCCTCAAATAGCCGCTCTTTAGTCGTGGTATATTCCCGCCGCCCGTTAAAGGGGTGGATACAGCAGTGGAAGTCCCAACCACCAAGATGTAAAACGGCAAAGACCAGGTGAGCGGTTTCCCGCGTAATTTCGGAAACTAGTTGCAGTTGCCCCACGGCCAGGGTTAATGAGCCCATGCGTTGCAGTTGATAGTCGAGTTGGTGAGCGGTGTAGCAGTAAACCGACTGCTCCCTGGCATAGGTGGTAAAGAGCGAACTGATCGCGTAGTGGGCCGCAACCTGTTCCAGACTGATCTGGGCCGACTTGACCAATTGCCGGTAGACCTCGGCCCCATGGCGGAACGTTTCCACATTACTGGGTGCCTGCACCAAGCGTTTGATGAATGCTTTTTCGAGCTGAATGCCCGTAACATCGCCAGCCAGTTCCAGGGCGCGGGCTGCATAGCGCAGAATTTGGGTGCCCTCTGGCCGGGAAAGTTCCTCAAAAAACCAGCCACAACTGGTAAACATTAGCAGGGCATGGCGTTGCATTTCTAGCAGGCGCAAGGCATCTACCCGTTCAGTGGCATTGAGCCGGTGAGATTGGTGATGGGCCAGGAAGGCATCGACATTGGTGGCACTGCGATCGCGAATCACCTCGATATACTCATCCCGTGCCTGCCAGGGATCACGAAATAGCTTCCTTCCAGCATCGTCATAGACCTTAATAAGCTGATCCCGCAACCAGTTAAGAGCATCCCGCAGGGGCCGCCGCCATTGCTGGTGCCATTCACCACCACCGCCACAGCCGCAATCATCCTGCCAGCGATCGACCCCGTGGCAGCAACTCCAGGCGGTGACTGGTTTCAATTCCACTTCCCAACTGGGCGGGTTCAGGGATAGGTAATGGGCAAAGTTTGTGACTGTCCAACCCCGGTTGGGAAACTCGTGAGTAAAGGCAAAGGCCAGACACTTTTCGGTACCGCCCTTGTGGTGTCCGAAGGTTTCACCATCGGTTGCCACCGAGATCAGTTGTGACTGGCGATGATCCCCACGAACTGCCTGCCCTAAACGACTGGCAAAGTGGAAGGAATTACTCAGGGCATGGTCGTCAAAACCCATATCCCGCGAAATAGGCCCGTCATAAAAAAAGATATCAATATAAGCGGTGGCAGTGGTTGGGTTACCAGCAGCATCCCGATTTTCTGGCAGATAGCAGCGGTAGGGACGGGTGGGATCAATTTGACCACCACCAACTGCATTCCAGGTCGGATCTAGCTGCTCACTCGTTGGCAGGGGACGACACCGTTGCGCCTGGGAAGGAGCCAGAATGATGAACTTGATACCCTCAGCGACTAGTGCTGCCAGCGTGGCGTAATCAACCGCCGTTTCCGCTAACCACATGCCTTCGGGATCCCGTCCAAAGCGGGAACGAAAGTCGGCTTTGCCCCACCGAATCTGGGTAAGTTTATCCCGCTCGTTGGCCAGGGGCATGATGATGTGGTTGTACACCTGGGCGATCGCATTACCATGTCCATGTAACCGTTCACAACTTTTGCGGTCTGCGGCCAGAATCCGCTGATAGGTTTCGGCATCGTACCGTTCTAACCAGTTCAGCAGGGTGGCACCCATGTTGAAGCTGAAATACTCGTAGTTATTAACGATCCCGATGACTTCACCCCGGTCATTCAAGACACGGGCGAAGGCGTTGGGGCGATAACACTCATAATGGATGCGCTCATTCCAGTCGTGGAAGGGGGTGGCACTGGGTTGACGCTCGATCGCATCCAGGTAGGGATTTTCTCGCGGTGGCTGATAAAAATGCCCATGAATTGTTACGTAAATGCCCTGAGCCGTCTTTAGGGGATCAACGGAATTGCCGCTGACAGTAGCCTCAGGTGGCCTGACTGCACTGGCGACGCTACCATTACTGCCATTCTGGGAGGCTAGATGTTGGGCGATCGCCAAGTCCGCCGCTGACTGACCGTAGGAATAAGCTTCAGAATTCGAAGTCATGGGAAAAGTTTCCAAAACGTTAGTAAACAACCCCAAGTTCTTGAACAGTGGGGATTAAACAGGATTCAAAAGCGAGTTGAAAAAGGTAATAAAATCACGCATTTAGGTGTGTGTCAGACTCAGACGCGACTATCAACTGTCTCAGAATTCAGGTAATCACTGATTCAGGCAGGACACGCAGGACACACAACAAGGGGGCAAAGCTCTACACAGCAAGGGCTGGTTTCCAATGGCGGCTCTCTCAGACAAGGATCTTAGCCTTAGCGAACAAGGAGGGCACTGCCAGAAGGAGTGAAATTCACCTTACTAACATTGATTCAACCGCAGAATTTAGACAAATTTAATCGCTCATGAAGGGATCACAACAAGAGTTTGCGAATTCGATCGCAAGTGAAATATTTCGTTACCTTCTGACTACTGCTCAGGGTGAGATTTCATCCGGTATCATCACCATTTACAACGGTTTTTGGTTGACTGACAATTTTTGCTTTCATTCCCCGATGTGGCGGATTCCATGTTTCTGAAAAATTTCATCTTTATTGGTTTGCTGGTCTTTATCCCGATCTCAATTGCGGCCCATTGGTTGCATTGGGGATCGCTGATCGTTTTTCTCACGGCGGCCCTGGCGATCATACCGTTAGCTGCCTGGATGGGCACTGCCACCGAAGAAATTGCGGTAGTGGCGGGTCCTTCTTTAGGGGGGTTGCTGAATGCCACGTTTGGTAATGCCACCGAATTAATTATTGCTCTGGTGGCCCTGAATGCCGGATTGATTGATGTAGTCAAAGCCAGCTTAAGTGGCTCTATTATCAGTAACCTGCTACTGGTCATGGGTTTGTCAATGTTTCTGGGTGGGTTGCGCTATAAGGAGCAGGAATTTCAGTCAGTGGTAGCACGGGTCAATGCGTCTTCTATGAACCTGGCGGTCATCGCGTTGTTATTACCTACAGCGGTTAATTACACATCTGAGGGGATCGAACAGGCTGTGATTCAAAAGCTTTCGGTGGCAGTGGCGATCGTCCTGATTGCCGTCTATGGGATGAGTTTATTGTTCTCCATGCGTACCCATACCTACTTGTATGATGCCGGAGTGGCCCAGCAGGAATTAGAAGAACTGGCCGAAGAAAATTTAGCCGAAGCTCCCGCTGGACATCAGCCGAATCTCTGGCTGTGGGTGGTTGTGTTGCTGGCCAGTACGATTTTTGTGGCGATCGAATCGGAATTACTGGTGGAAACACTGGAGGCCGCTACCTCCAAGTTGGGGTTAACGGCCTTATTTACCGGGGTCATTCTGTTACCTGTAGTTGGTAACGCGGCTGAACACGCGACCGCCGTTACTGTCGCCATGAAAGACAAGATGGATCTGTCCGTGTCGGTAGCGGTTGGTTCTAGTCTGCAAATTGCCCTTTTTGTCGCACCCGTGCTGGTCATTGCGGGCTGGTTTCTGGGTAAACCGATGGATCTGGACTTTAATGCCTTTGAACTGGTGGCGGTGGCGGTATCGGTACTGATTGCCAACTCGATTAGTTCTGATGGGCGATCGAACTGGTTAGAAGGGGCGTTATTACTGGCCGCCTATGCGGTGTTAGGGCTGGCATTCTATTTCCATCCGGTTTAAGAGGCGGTTAAACCGCTATGCCCAAGTTCGCCTTGTGAAATTTCGTTTTGCTGGGATCGCTTGACCCACTCTATAACCATGGAATTCAGTCAGGAACGCTTCGAGGCGGCTTATCAGATTGTGCAGTTGTGCGCTGATGCCTGCGTGGCTGACCAACTATCGACGGTTTTATCTCCTGCGGTTTTATCTCTCCCCACACTGCATATTTTTTCTCGTCTTGCTTCAACGAACCAAACCCTCTGGGAGTTGTTGGCGCAGGGCGTACCTATCGGCAGCGCGGCGATCGCCCTGCAACAAACCGCTGGTCGGGGACAGTGGGGTAGGCAATGGCAGTCATCTCTGGGTGGTTTGTATCTGTCGGTGGCACTGGCACCCGAACTGGCGGTCGAAAATAGTGCCCAGTTAACCATCTGTACTGCCTGGGGCATTGCTACTGCTCTCCGCACGGTTCCCGGCAAACTCAGCGGGGTGAATACGACGATCCCCGTGCAAGTGAAATGGTTGAATGACCTGGTACTGAATGGTCGAAAACTTGGTGGTATTTTGACGGAGACACGGGTGCAGCAAGGAAAAATTAGGCGGGCAGTGGTGGGCGTCGGGGTGAACTGGACAAATCCGGTACCTGAAACGGGGATCAATCTCCAATCCTATTTAGAACAGCAGCATACACCACTGATTGAGTCCCTCGAAATGTTAGCGGCCATTACGCTTTATGGCCTGCTTGTGGGTTACCACTACTGGCAGGCGGCGGGTATTACGGCAGTACTTCCTGCCTATCTGGAGTTACTGACCCATCGCGATCGCCCTCTGACCATTGATTCCCAAACAGGCACTATTACTGGAGTGACTGCTACGGGAGAGTTACAGGTGTGTTTATGTCACTCCGATGGGTCTGTCTCCCATGAAATTTTGCTGAAGCCAGGTACAATCAGTCTGGGTTACGAATCGACCAGTACAGGTTAAACTATGACCTGAGTTGCTGGAACTTCAATTGCCAAATTTACGACTATAGAGGATTAGTAATCAGAAGCGGATTAGTAATCAATTCACTCCCACTGATTGCGTCCCGGTAGCGATCGCCCATACACGAAACACCAGATGATGCAAAATACAGTTGCCCACACCGCCCAAAAACGTCTTTTTGACTCCATCTCTCTGGTTCAAACATTGGGTTTCCTGAGCAGTATGAGTCTGCTGAGTGGCGGTATTGCCCTGGCACAAACACCACCGACAGGAGTTGTGATTCCAGAAGCAACGGGGGATGTGGCACCTGTCCTGGAATCACCCCCTGCCCCGGCTGTAGCTGATCCAGTTCCCTTTGTGCCCTCGGCTATGCCTGCGCCTGCACCCATGCCCGAAACAGCAGATGTGCCAACGGTCGTATTACCCACTCTGGGAGCTGGTCAGGGTGGGTATGATGGCCCCACGTCGATTGTGTTGTCAGAGCGATCATCCGGTTGTGAAGCAATCTTACAAAATGGACGACCGGTACCGGGTACCATTTGTGCTCCCACAATTGAAGGTGGGGTTGCAGCGGTGCCTTCCGGTGGTGGCAGAGGTCAGGTTTCGGCGGTTGGTGTTGGTTCGTTAAGTGTAATCAGCCCTTCATCCTCCGTCTGGAAATATTACAAACGGACTCTGCGTCCGCCCGGTGTCCTCGGTAATGGCAATATCCGGTTAATCTTCCCCCTGTCGATTCCGGCTCCCATTTCGTCCATGTTTGGTTGGCGCACCCATCCCATCAGTGGTGATCAACGGTTCCACTCTGGCACTGACCTGGCGGCTCCGTTGGGTACGCCGGTACTGGCAGCCTTTGCGGGACGGGTGGCGATCGCAGACTTCCTGGGGGGGTACGGTCTTACGGTGATGCTGGAACACAACAAAGAGACCCAACAGACCCTCTATGCCCACATGTCAGAGATTTTTGTCAAGCCTGGTGAGAAGGTTAAACAGGGCGATGTTATCGGTCGGGTTGGCAGTACGGGTAACTCCACTGGGCCCCACCTGCATTTTGAATTCCGTCAATTAACCGATGATGGTTGGGTGGCAATGGACGCCGGCCAACAATTGGAATATGCCCTGGCGCAATTAATTAAGGCCATGCAGGTTGCCCAGGTTAAACCCAATCGGGGATGAGGTTGACTCAATTTAGGTGGACGATGACTCTATTTCGGTTCCTATATTGCATTGCCTAAAGCCTTTCCAAAAACGGAAAATCTTACGCCTCGAGGGACATGATGTTTGGTTGTAGAAAAATGATCAATTCATTGGAATTCTGCCCAAATGGGATGTCCTCTCTTGTTATTGGAGTGTAGACTAATTCAAGAAATACCTTATCTGCAGGAGGGGCGAATGGCGATTCGCCCTTACACAGGCGGGAAACTACGCTTAGTCAAAACTCCAATTGTTCGCTTCTTGAACTAATTTGATGGGTGATCGCCCACCGCTGCTAAAGGTGGGCGTTAGACAGAGATTGCTAATACTAATAAAAGGTACTGTGTGTAGATACAACGGCATGTAGGAGCGGGTTTAGCCGATGAGGTACTTGTTTTACCGATAGTTTCTGGCCAAACCCGTCCCTACGATCTGTTCTGTTCTTCTGTACCCTGACATTTCCCTATAAATAGCCGTGCTCAGCCAAAAATGCAGGTGTTAGCCCAGCCGATTCACCAGGGGCAGTACCAGAGCGCAGGAATTTTTCTACATATTTGCCTAAGATATCCCCTTCTAGATTGACCTGACTGCCGGGCTGGAGATATTTCAGGTTCGTTTCTGCATAGGTGTGAGGAATCACGGCTACGGTGAACCAAGAACCCTCCGGGTCACAATCTGCCACCGTGAGGCTAATGCCGTTCACGGCGATACTGCCTTTGGGAATGATATAACGGGCAACCCGTGGATCGTTCGTGGTAAAAGTCAGTTCCCAGGATGTAGCGGTTGCCACGGCATCCTTTAAGTTACCTGTACCGTCGACATGCCCGGTGACAAAATGGCCGCCCAGTTTGCTACCAACACGCAGGGATGTTTCCAGATTGACCCAGGCACCAGAATCATGCCCCAACGTGGAGCGATCGCGCGTCTCCGGTGAGGCAACTGCCACAAATCCCTGGGGCAGAATTTCGACCACGGTTAGACACACCCCATCGACTGCCACGCTATCGCCCAGAGCTAGATCGGGCAGAATCAGTCCGGATGCAGCAGGCGAACAAGTGATTTGTAATTTATCTGCTGCAAGGGATTGCAGCGTTCCCATTCCCTGAACTAGACCCGTAAACACTGTTTCTCTACAAAATGGATAAATTTTCGACGTTTTTCTCTAATTATCTCCAAACCGAATCGCTGTCCCTAATTTAGAAGTCTTCATAAGACTCTGCCAATTTGGAGAATGATCATTTAGGATTAGGGCATAAATCAGGGCATACTTATAGTCTAAGTATTCTCTATCCTAAATGGTTGGTTCACTTAGGTTTCAACTCTACCTCTCTGGTATCGGGTATACCACTACCCTATGTCATTTGTTTAGTCGCCTGTTCCGGTTTCCCCACCGGGTCAAGTTTGTCTTGGCCGAATTTTTTCCGGTTCAAGTTTTTCCGGCTCAAAGACGATGTGAGTTGAAGCCTGCGTCGCCCCCAGTCCTAATGTGTTCTTGCTGTAGTTTTTCTTGCTTCAGGTGTTCTAGAGGCTAAGACGATGATTGAAATGAAGGTCGCTGGAATTGCGTTGGATGCAGCAACACGTAGCCCAATCGTACTGTTGAGAGATTCTAGCGAACGGCGTGCCCTGCCTATTTACATTGGGCAAGACCAGGCAAAAGCAATTATCAATGCATTGGAGAATCAGGCTCCTCCCCGCCCGCTCACCCATGATTTGCTGGTGAACATGATGGAAGAGTGGGGCATGACACTGGAACGAATTATTATTCATTCTCTGCAAGATAATACCTTTTATGCACTCCTGACCATTTCTCAGGGTGAGGTGAAAAAGGAAATTGATGCCCGTCCAAGTGATGCGATCGCGATCGCCCTCCGGACGAATGCCCCGATTTGGGTAATGGAAGAAGTCATTGCCGATGCCTCAATTCCAGTTGATCGTGATGCGGATGAGGCTGAACGGCGGGCATTTCGTGACTTTATCTCAAACCTGCGCCCTGAAGATTTTATTCAACGGGGTGGTAAATCCAGCAGTGGCGAAACTCAATAAGCTTGAGTCCTCTGTAGGGGCGAACGGCTGTATAGGCTGACGGCATAGCTACGCTAACACCTCTACAAGAAGTATCGAAGTTGTTTAATTGTCGTTCCTAAGTTTCCTGGCGTTAGCTGGGGTTCTGTTGCTAAACCTGGCCTTACAGGTATTTTTTTCTAAAATCTCCTAAATTGTGTTAGTCACACACTGCATAACTGAAGTTGACCCGTATGGCCGTTTGGGAAGTTGATCTCTACCGCCGCCCACTCCAGAATGAGGCGGGCAAAGCGTTGTGGGAACTGTTGGTTTGTGATGGGGACGGTAAGATACGGCATAGTGCCGTTTGTTCCCAGGCTGATGTGAACGCTGATTGGCTAACAGCACAATTGCAGCAATTAATTACAGACGGGGACGGCCCGTCTGTGGTGATCCGTGTGTTTCGTCCCCAGTCTTTAAGTCTGCTAGAGGCAGCCTGTCAACAATTGGGCATTGTTGTGGAACCCACTCGCCATACGCCGATATTAAAGCAGTGGTTGGTGGAGCGATCGCGGCAGTACACCACCTTTCCCAATTACACTGGCCAGCCCTACGATCCGTTAGCTCTGGATAAGCCCCCACCCCTCCCCCTGGCGGAAAATCTTTGGGGGCAGCAATGGCGTTTTGCCAGTCTGCCAGCTGCCGATTTAGTTGATGCCTTTGCCGATCGCCCCATTCCCATTCTGGTGATGCCATCGGAGCGACTACCCCTGAATTTAGGTCTGGCATCAACCGTGGCTATCCCCGGTGTGGTGATTGACGCGGGGCGCAAGTCGATGCAACTGGCCCGTTGGGTACAACAGGTACAACCCGTATCGTTAAATTATTTGGCAGGCGCGCCGGATGGTCTGGTGTTAGAAGCCGGTCTGGTCGAACGCTGGGTTGTTGCGACCTTTGACGATGCTGATGTGGTGACTGCAGCCCGTGCCTACGAGCAGCGCAAACAGGCAAGTCGCGGTTTACATTTTCTCTTAATTCAACCCGATGATACGGGGATAACTTACAGTGGTTTGTGGTTGTTGCGCGAGGAGTAGGGGCATGGTAAGCAATGGCATCAAGCAATGGCACCGGGCGATCGCTACCCTGAGTCTACCCTTTATTGTGGGGGGAGTAATTGCCGCCTGTGATTCTTTGCCAGGGGGAACACCATCGGGACAGTCTGGTAATTCTGGACAGCCGATTGCCAATGGCACTGCCAGTGAGGCATCCCTGACCAACCCGACTGATGTTGCCTCCTTCATTAAACGGGGCAATACGCGGACGGCGTTAGGCCAGTATCAGGCTGCCGTGGATGACTTTACTCAGGCCATTCAACTCAGCCCGCAAGATGCTACTGCTTATAATGGTCGGGGTTTAGCCTATGTCCGGTTGAAAAATTGGCAGCAGGCAACGACTGATTTGACTCAAGCAATCCAACTTGACCCAAAATTGTCCCAGGCTTATAGCAATCGAGCCATTGCGAAGACGGCAACGGGCGACATCGCGGGGGCGATCGCTGACTACGATCAGGCGATCAAGACTGACTCCAACAATGCCGATGCTTACGCCGGTCGGGGTTTAATTCGCGCCAGCCAGCGGAATTATAAAGGGGCGCTTACCGACTATGACCAGGCAATTCGGATTAATCCCAATGATGCGAAGTTTTATACTAACCGGGGGTTGCTCCATGCCTTCCTGCGTAACGATAAACAGGCGATCGCAGATTATAACGCCGCCATTCGGTTAGACGCTGACTCTGCCAGTGCCTATAACAATCGGGGGCTGGCCTACCTTCGCCTGAACAATAAAACGCAGGCAAAGGGTGATTTAACGAAAGCGGCCAGCCTTTACTTGAAAAAAGGTGATAAGGACAGCCAGAAACGCGCCCTGGAAGAAATCAAAAAGATTAAGTAGGATACTATGTCTTCCAAGTCCAACCCCCCGAAGAAAGACCGGATGGTCTACTCCGAATTTGGCCATACCGAAAACCCGGATGCCCTGCAACGGGGTGTGCCAGACCTGCCACCCAACCAGCAAAATGTGCGGGTCGAAACGTCCCGGAGTGGGCGTAAAGGTAAAACAGTAACGATTATTCGTGGCTTTCAAGCTAAACCAGAGACATTGGCCGATTTGCTGAAAAAGCTTAAAACTCAATGTGGCGCAGGTGGCACGGTTAAGGATAACGAAATCGAAATCCAGGGTGACCACAAACAAAAGATTGTCCAATTTTTGCTGCAACTGGGTTATAAGGCTAAAGCCAGTGGTGGCTGAGGGTAATGCCTTGACTGACCACTAGTCTTTTCAGGAAACATTTGTGCCGTACAGACGGTCACGATCGCAGGTACGGTAATGCTTCGTTGCCGTACCTCACAAATTACGACAGGAACACAAAAACAATGGGGGTTCCCTGCGTGCTTCCAGATTCTTTGTGTTTGAATGTTGTGTTTGAATACTGAGTGTTTGTGTACTGAAAACATCTGCCCAATCGTTTCCCTCCATGCTGAATTTCCGGCGTTTCTGGCGATCGCTCCCACTTCCTAATTTACTTAAACGGTTCTTCCTGCCCCTGCTGCTGATTGGTCTGGTTATGCCTCTGGTCACTGTCTTGATTGGAGCTAATGGTTTGCCCGTGCGCGCGCAACAGCAAACGGCACCTGCTAACCGTAGCGAGATTCGGGGCGTGTGGATGACCAATGTGGACAGCACTGTGTTATTTGACCGCACCCGTCTCAATAATGCGGTGCAAGAACTTGCCCAACTGAATATTAATACTCTCTACCCGGTTGTCTGGAACTGGGGCTATACCACCTATCCCAGTACTGCTGCCCAGGTCGCACTGGGGGCGAACGTCGATCCACGCCCGTTCAGTCTGGAGGGTCGAGATGCGCTAGCAGAAATTATCCAGGCAGGACATCAGCGCGGCATGGCTGTGATTCCCTGGTTTGAGTTTGGTTTTATGACCCCATCGGATTCTGCCCTGGCCATGCGTCACCCCGACTGGTTGACTAAACGGCAGGATAATGTCACCACCGATGCGTGTAAGTGTTCCAGTGACGATCCGTATGTGTGGATGGAAGGGATACATCCCCGGGTCTGGCTCAATCCGTTTAAGCCAGAGGTGCAACAGTTCATTCTGAATATGATTCTGGAACTGGTTACCCGTTACGATGTTGACGGTATCCAGTTTGATGATCACTTTGGCTTGCCGGTGGAGTTTGGCTATGACCCTTACACCCTGCAACTCTATCGTCAGGCAAATCCGGGTAAACCCTTTCCACCCACCCCGACAGACCCTACCTGGATGCGCTGGCGGGCAGACCGGATGACGGATTTTCTCAAGCGAGTGTTTCAGGAAATTAAATCTCGCAAGCAACAGGTCATCATCAGCCTGTCACCGAATAACTATAGTTTCTCCTACAACCATTCTTTACAGGACTGGCGTACCTGGGAACGGTTAGGACTGATCGAGGAATTAATCCTGCAAGTCTACCGGGATAGTTCTACCGCCTTTCTGAACGAGTTAAATATGCCGGAAGTGCAGGCTGCCCGTCGCCACATCCCCACAGCAGTTGGCGTTTTGACGGGATTGAAGCGCCGCTCAGTCCCAATCAAACAGGTACAGGAGCAGGTGCAACTGATCCGTAACCAGAATTTTGCCGGAGTTTCTTTCTTCTTCTACGAAACGATGTGGAATTTGACAGCGGAACCGACTAACACACGTAAGACCGGGTTTAAGGCAATATTTCCCACTGCGGCAGTTCGTCCCAATGTGACGAAAGGTTGGCGACCTGTGTAAGCGATCGCAGAGTGTCTCAACAGCGAAGGGGCGGTGCATACCGCCCCTTCAGCATTTAATGTGGCTGCGAAGTGTTTCTGGCGAGGATTATCCCTGGCTACAGTAAACCGATCGCGTGCAGTGGCCCCCGTCCCATCAACAGTTCCATGAGTAGTGCCAGAATACCCAGCATGGCTAATCGGCCATTCCACACTTCAGCAGAGAGGGTCATACCCCATTCCCAGCGTTCCGGTGGGTAAATCTTCACCTGTGCTTGTGGATGCATGACTTCTGCTAGGGTCATGTTGGGTGCGTTCATTGATTCCAGCACCATATTGGCCAGGTCGTCGATAAAGGTGGGGTGGGTGTTGAGAGCCGGTACCCGTTGGAAGTGTTCGATCCCTGCTTCTTCAGCGATTTCCCGGTACTCCATATCAATTTCTTGCAGCGTCTCAATATGTTCCGAGACGAAACTGATGGGGACGACGACCAGGTTTTTCACGCCCTTTTCGGCTAACTCCTTCAGGGCATCATCGGTATAGGGTTGCAGCCATTCCACCGGGCCTACTCGGCTTTGATAAGCCAGGGTATGGGCATTGGGGCGATCCAGCGTTTGCATGATCAATGCCACACAATCCTCAATTTCACGCTGGTAGGGATCACCAGCTTCTTCAACATAGCTAACCGGCACACCGTGGGCACTGAAGAAGATATGGGCCTGATCGGGATGGGGGCACTGGTCTAATTCCTCCGCAATCAGTTGGGCCATTGCCTGAAGATAACCGGGGCGATCGTACCAGGACTGAACCACTGTGTAATCGATAGGATGGAGATCCTGATCGGCTTCCCAAATTTTCTCTAGCAGGCGGAAACTGGAACCGCTGGTACTGATCGAAAAGTGGGGATACAGGGGGAGGATAACCAACCGCTCGATGCGATCGCGCTTGATGCGTGCGATCGCCTCCTCGGTGAAGGGATGCCAGTAGCGCATACCCACGTAGACCGTTGCTTCCTGCCCTTTTTGTTGCAACGATACCTGGAGTGCCTGCGCCTGTTCTTCGGTAATTCGGCGCAGAGGAGAACCGCCGCCAATTTGCCGGTAGTTTTCCTGCGATTGCTTGGCCCGCATCGTGGATATAAACCAGGCAAGCGGACGTTGCAGCCAGGGAAACGGCAAACGAATAATTTCAGGGTCGGCAAACAGGTTATATAAGAACGGACGGACATCCTCCAACTGGTCAGGTCCGCCCAAATTGAGCAATAAAACTCCAACTCGACCCATAATGGCTACGGCTTTCCTACTTTCTCAGGTTCGTAATTGATTTTAACAATAAAACCTTTATGTAGATTTAAGGTAGTGAATAAATACTCACTTGACTATTTTTTCTATTGTTTTTAGAGCAAAAATTTCTAGACCAAAATTTTTATATCAATTAAGAGTCAATTTAACTTAGACTGCGATCGCTGGTTCTGCCATTATCCTGAAATCACCCCTAAGTGTGAAAACAAGTGTGAAAACCCTAAGTGTGAAGTGAGCTTTTCCTGCTGCAACGCTGCTGTCTGAACTTTATGCCTTTTCTGTTTCTATGACCGCATCCGACTCATTTGATAACCGCTTGACGCAGGTGAATCAACGGCTTAAAGCTGCCAAACTGGGCTTTCAGATCGAACGTCGGGGGGATAAATTAAGCTTGCGCGGCAAACTGCCACCCCGTCCCCATAGTTTACGCTTAAACGCTCATCAGCAACGATTAAGTTTGGGCTTGCCCGCCACTCCTGCTGGCTTAAAACAGGCGGAGCAGGAAGTCAAGGTGATTGCGGCTCAGTTGATT
>CAZGDE010000151.1:0-15027 GCA_964524315.1 uncultured bacterium | reverse complement strand
ATTTAGAAGGGGCTACTATGAGTAGTCACATAGAGCCAGGATCCTGAGTCCTGTCTTCTTAAAATATTTTGGAACGTGGGGAAATGAGCAACAAATTGTGGAAAAAACGTGGAGACGATCAAGAGCGCTCTGGGCTCAAAATTTTAGCTACTTTGGCAAACCCTATTAATCAACCCACAAAGCAATATGATAATTCCTTGTTAGACACCAGGATTACCATAACGCAGCCCTATCGTCGTTGGTTGACGCTTATGGCTATGGCTGGTTTGAGTTGCTATTTCGTTCTTGGTGCAGCTCAACCTGCGGTTGCAATGCATATTGCCGAAGGATTTTTGCCTGTATGGTGGGCAGGTTTCTGGTGGGTTGTGTCATTACCTTTTTTTCTGGCAGGCTTGAAAGGGCTGACTCGTATTACGAAACAAAATCCCGAGCTAAAGCTCCTCCTGGCACTGGCTGGGGCTTTCACCTTCGTGCTGTCGGCACTCAAAATTCCATCTGTGACGGGCAGTTGCTCTCATCCAACAGGGGTAGGGCTGGGAACAATTCTGTTTGGGCCTCTGGCCATGACCGTGTTAGGTAGTTTGGTATTAGTATTTCAAGCCATTCTGCTGGCTCACGGTGGTATCACAACTTTAGGCGCTAATGTGTTTTCGATGGCGATCGCGGGGCCATTGATTACCTATGTTATTTACAAAGCTTTAATGAAAACTGGAAAACAAAAGCTGGCTGTATTTCTCTCTGCCGCTTTAGGCGATTTGCTGACCTATCTGACAACTGCTATTCAGTTAGCATTAGCTTTTCCCTCTCTCCAGGGAGGCTTCTTCGCGTCACTAGCTAAGTTCGTTGGTATTTTTGCATTAACGCAGCTACCGCTAGCTCTATGCGAAGGGTTATTAACAGTACTGGTCTGGGGATGGCTGCAGAAATATGGGCAGCAGGAGTTGCAAACCCTTAAGCTGTTGAACCAGGAGTCGTAACGATGGGTAAATTATCAAGTAACTGGTTATTGGTTGGTGGAGTGTTCGTGTTGTCTTTAGGGCCACTTTTAGTGCTTCAGGGGAGGGAGTTTGGGGCAACGGATGGTCATAATTCGGATGCTGTTCAAGCGATCCAACCAGACTATCAGCCCTGGTTTGCCCCCATCATCAAAGATTCCGGGCCGGAAGTGCAAACATTTTTGTTTGCCTGTCAGGCTGGGCTCGGTGCGGGTCTGGCAGGTTATATTTTGGGACTATACCGAGGGCGAACGGAGAAACAAACCAAGAATGAGAAGTATTGATACGCTGGCTTATACTAACCGCTTGCGCCATTTACCTCCTGAGCATAAGCTTTTGCTCGCGGCTGTGCTTCTCTGCATTACCTATTTTTCCCAGGTACCAGTGCAACTGTTAATTACTGCCTGGATGACGGTATGGACAGTCCTTTATGCAGGCGTACCAACAAAGCTCTACGTTCGCCTGATTCTGATTACCATCGGGTTCTGGTTGATGAGCGTTCCCGCATTGGTCATTGGTATTGTGAGTCTGAATCATCTTCCGTCCATACAGCTTGACAGTTGGTCTGGCTTTGTCTGGAATGGCTATTACATTTATCTCAGTCAATATGGGATACACCAGGCAATTGAGTTAGCAGTACGGGCGATCGCGGCAACATCGTGCATTTATTTTGTGATGTTAACCGTTCCATTCATTGAGATTATTCACATTCTGAATCGAGTTGGCTGCCCGGCCTTGATTACTGAGTTATTGATGTTAATGTATCGTTTTATTTTCGTGCTATTTCAAACGGCAAATCAACTTTGGATAGCACAGCAGGCTCGTGGAGGCTATCGAACCAGGCAACGTTGGATATGCAGTTTGGGGCTATTGGTTGGCCAACTGCTTCATCTAACTCTGGATAACTTCCGGCGATTTTCGCTCACGCTAGAAACACGGGGCTTTACAGGAGAGTTTCGGGTTTTACATTCCCGTCAGTATGTGTCTTCTAAACGATATAGCTTAGAAGCCCTGTTTGGCTGTGCAGTACTGTTAACCGTATCAGGATGTCAATACGTCAAATTAGTTTGAATCGTCAATACGGACAATGGGCAATTTTTATTAGAAAAATGACTCACAATTCCTTACTTTATTGGCTGACAAACCTTTTTCAGGGCAGGTTTAGCCACACTTCTCGTAGCTCGGTTGCTGTATTTTGGTGCAACCCGTCTCAACCCGAAGACATCAGCACTGCAGATTTTTGTCCGTCAATCAGGTTTTTTGCTTAGCCCACCATGATTTAGGTCTGGTATATGTTGTTGGAATTTGATCAGGTTGACTATACCTATCCCGATAGTTCTCAACCCGTTCTCCGAAATTTGACCCTTCGTATTCCGGCAGGAAAACGCTGTGCGCTAATTGGTCAGAATGGTTGTGGTAAAACTACGTTATTCCTCCTGGCAAATGGCCTTTACAAGCCTCAGCAGGGGGTGGTTCGTTGGCAGGGAACCCCCTTGGAGTACAGGCGCACTTCATTAATGAAGCTGCGTCAAGCTGTGGGGCTAGTATTCCAGGATCCGGAGCAACAGTTAGTTGCATCAACCGTTGAAGAAGACATTTCCTATGGCCTGTGTAATTTAGGACTGCCGCCCGCTGAAATCACCCACCGGGTACAGCAAGCATTGATTGATTTTAAGCTCACAGAGTTAGCAGATAAACCGGTTCACCATTTGAGCCTGGGGCAGAAGAAGCGTGTGGCGATCGCCGATGTTATGGTTATGCGGCCTCAACTACTGCTACTGGATGAGCCTACAGCTTACCTTGACCCCCGGCAAACACGTAATCTGCTGCGGTTGCTGGAAGGTATCCAGTCTCAAGGCACGACTGTTTTTATTGCCACCCATGATTTAGATTTCGTCTACCGTTGGGCTGATTGGTTAATGGTGATGGATCAGGGGCAACTGGTGTTAGAGGGCACACCTCAAGCAGTTTTTGCGCAACGTCAACTCCTGGCAGAACTGGAGCTAGGACTGCCAACGATCTTGGAATTGCTGGCAAAAATTTCTGACGCAACGGATAGTAGCTATGAAAGACAATTTATGGGTGAAGCAAGATTGATGCAACAACAGATATTGCAATCATTCCGGTATCCGTAGCAAGTTGAACCCATGTTTTTTGCCTGCCATGTTGATATCAGCTATGCATATAGTGTGTAACGCTCTCAATGAAATTTATTGGCTCCGGTCTCATACGGGCGCACCAACCTGAATTGCAGGCGACGGTTGGTTCTCAATATTTTGATACTGACCTAAAAGTTGTCGAGTACCCAATGCTTGCTTCAGTTCCGATGCGGCGGTTGGGCACCCGATCAGCTTCAGCATTTGAAACCCCGTAATGGCAGGATTCCCTATGCATTGTGCGAGTATTTTTTGGGTAACGTTCGTAACTATGAAAAATTGTGTGCAGTTTCAAGTCAAGCCCGTAGAATAAGGATCATTACCTTTAGTCTTTGCTTTCTATCATGGCAACTGCAACGCGTAAGCCCAGAGCAACCATCGTCAATCGTGAAATTGTTGGACAGGCAAAAACTCTCTTACAGGAGTTGCCAGAAAAAACGAAAGAAGATCTATCCCTGCGGGAAGCCGTTGATCATTTGGAGGACGAAATTAAAGCGGCGATCGCAAGGGGGTATAACTACGAAGATATTGCTAAAATCCTATCGCAACAGGGGATTAAAATCAGTTCGTTGACGTTGAAGAACTACGTGCCATTGGGCAAACGCCAACTCACAAAGACCAAAACAAAACGGGGCAAAAAATCTGTGGATGAAGCGCCCGTAGCGGAGAACTCCCCCGAAACCGCGCCCCCTGAACCCGTCGCAGTACCCGAAGTCGCTCCCGCTAAAGCGAGACGAGGTCGCGCCAAGGCAGCCGAGTCAAGCCCAGCACCCGCACCTGTTGCGGCTGCGGCTGAACCTAAAACTCGTGCTTCTCGGACACGCCAGACGGCAACGAAGGAGACGCCTAAAAAGACTTCGACACGAGGACGGAAAAAGGCAACCGCAAACTGAGGTGATGCCGAATAGCAATATGACCTGGAAAGGAGTGTCAAGTCATCTAACGTTTATTCATCCCTGGAATCAGCAACGTCACACAACCTGATTGTGGTCGTATCCGTACTTAGCTATGGTGCGGTAAACCCACCACCCGTAGAATCTGGTGGTGGGTTTACCTATTCTCACTCAGCTTGAAGCAGCCTACTTGAGCAAGAAAGTAGTATTGTTTGGAACCAACGACTTCAGAATGCTAGCGCCCAGTCCTGTTACACCATGCAGTTCAAGCAGGGTTTCTCCAGTACCAAATCCAGGGTTCTTGGCAATACCGTCACTCAGGCGGAATAATGTTGAACAGCCATTATCGACAATATCGATCGCCGCAATTCCTCTGAATTCGAGCATATCTCTATTCTTGTTGGCACCAAATTCAAACACCGTATCCTGGCCATCTCCCACGTTGTAAACGACAAGATCAATCTGTTTATCATTTAGCCCCAAATAGAGAAAATCATTGCCAGCCCCACCGGTCAAACTATCGGTGCCCTGTCCCGCTTTGATCGTGTCGTCTTGGCTGCTGCCGATTGCGGTCAATGACCCGGAGAAATGGCTGAAGTCGAATTGCTCAAAATTACTCAGAGTCAGACCGGTGATACCGCTCAGTTGGTTGGTGGTATTGGTCAGGTCAAGGGTCAGGGCCATCGCTGCTGTGCCACCAGTAAGGATAAAGTGATCGATGCCGTCCCCCCCATCGATACGATCGTTCTGTTGCAAGTTTGTTACATCTGCAATGACGATATCATTGCCTCCAGCCGTGACAATCCAATCGGTGACACTCGTGGGCTGGAACGTTTCACTGGCATTGGTACCCTGCAAAAAGCGATAGGCCGTGGATAGCGCGATCGTCTGATGATCAGTCAATGCGCCACCCATGCCTGTATTGCCAAGATCGTTGACAGTGAGGCTAAGAATATCATTGCCGTAGTACCCGGAATGGCTGCTGTAAGCCAGGGTACTGAGAGCCGCATTGATATCGGTTAATGTACCCCTGACGGTGATATCGCTGTCCTGCGAACCATCACCGACTGTAAAACTTAAGCCGTTCTGGGAAGACATACTGAGAACGCCATTCTGAGCAGTCAGGGTAACTTCCAGCAGGCTATCACCTGCGTCAACATCACTCACGCGTACTCTAGAAATGGTGAATGTGGGTAAATTGACCAGTTGGGCGCTGGGCACTTGCAGGAACGGGGCATCATTGACGGCAGTTAAATTGAACACTTGCGTTGCTGCGGTGGTGCCTCCCAGACTATCGGTAACGGTGTAGTTGAGGGTTACCCAACCGTTGTAGTTAGCCGTTGGCGTAAATATCCAGGTACCCGTTGCCGGATCAAATGCTGATAGACTGCCGTTAGTAGCGGTCAAGTTCGCAATAGAGATGCGATCGCCGTCCAGGTCAGTAAACCCGGCCAGTAACTCTGCAGCCACAATCGTGTAAACCGTATCTTCTGTGCCAGTTCCTAGCGTTGCCGGTTGTCCGGTGAGGGTGGGCGCATCATTAGTAGCTATAACGTTGACCGTTGTGATAGCAGTATTGCTATTTGCCATGGCATCGTTGACGGCAAATGCAATGGTGCGATCGCCTGCGGTCGGATTTTGGGAGGTGTTGTTATAGGTAACCGATTGCAAAACGCGTTGATAGTTCTCCAGACTATCCCAACCCCGCAATTCCAGAATGCCGAAGTCGGCGAAATAGGTTGCTGCGATACTGGTATTAGCGGTATCAGCGGCTAAAATCTCAGATTGCCCATCAAGCAGGTTCGTGATTCGAACGGTGGCAATGTTGACTTGTGGGCTATCCACATCGGTTAGAGTCAGGTTGGGACTGGCGATCGCGATCGCCCCACTATCTTCTGTAAAACTAGTAATCAATCCTGTCCCATCGGCCGCACCATTTAAGTCAATAACGGGGGCATCATTGACGGGTGTAATGATGTAGGAAAGGGTTTGAGCGGTTAAGGTACTGCCATTGCTGTCCGTAACATCGTAGGAGAGGGTGACACTGCCATTGAAGTTTGGTGACGGAGTGATAGTGAAAGTGCCATCCTGATTATCTGTCACCGTACCATTGCTGGTGCTTAAGTTGATGACCGACAGTACTTGACCGTTGGTCGCGATATCAACATCGCTAAACCCGGTTAACAGATCCGCCATCGTGACAACATAAGCACTATCCTCCAAACCAGGTGCCAGAGTGGCTGTGGGAGAACCTGTCACCGGGTCGTTGACGGCTGTGAGATTGAAGGTGAAAGTTTTCGGCGTAGGGTCAAGGTTGACGCCACCGTTGGCTGTGTCACCGTTGTCTTCGACCTGGAACTGGAAAGAAGCGTAATTGGTTCCATTAGCGTTGAGCGAGGGGGTGAACTGGAAATTGCCTGCCACAATATCATTCACATCCACCCAACCATCTGGAGCAACTTCGGTACCATTGAGAGTCAGACGACCCGCCGCTGGCAGCATCGTAATTCGCACGCGATTGAAGGCATTACCATCACCATCGCTAAAGCCAAAGTCTGCAACCGTGAAGGTATGGGTGGAATCCTCCGCGATCGCTACCGTATTGCTGGAGCCAGTGGGGGCATCATTAATTGGATTAACAGTGACTGTGGCGATCGCCTGGTTACTATTCGCCATTGAGTCATTAATACTAAATTGGAGCGTGCGATCGCCAGCCGTTGGACTGGACGACGTGTTGTTGTAGGTAACACTGCGCAGGACATGCTGATAATTTTCGATACTGTCCCAACCACGTAGTTCGAGAATACCAAAATCGGTGTGGTACGTCGCGGTAATACTGGTATTTCCCGTGTTAGCGGTGAGAAACTCAAAGCCAGGATTGCGCAAATTGTTAATTCGTACAGTCGCAATATTAGCCTGGAGGCTGTCAACATCCGTCAGGCTCAGATCCGGAGCAATGCTGATGGCTCCGGCATCTTCGGTAAATGCGGTGGCTAAATCTGTTCCATCCACTACACCATTCAGGTCAATCACCGGAGCATCATTCACCGGATTCAGGTTAAATGATTGGGTCGCTGCGACTGCACCACCATTACCATCGATGACAGTGTAGGAAAGTGTGACAGGACCATTGAAGTTAGCATTGGGGATGAAAGTATAAGTACCGTCGTTGTTGTTAACCAGGCTGCCATTCGTTGCAGTTACATTGGCAACGGTCAGTATGTCACCATCCTCATCGCTGAAACCTTCCAGGAGTCTGGCAGCGCTAAAGGTGTAGGGCTGATCTTCCGTACCAGTGGCTAGGGCTGCACTGGCAATGCCAGTTGGGGCATCGTTGGTGCTGGCGATCGCCAGATTAAAAACACTGCTGACGGCCGCACCGCTCTGGTCGGTCGCTGTCACTCTGAGGTTGAGGTTGCCGACGTGATCCTGGGTGGGTGTACCACTGAAAGTACGCGTTGCCGCATTAAAGTTAAGCCAGGTTGGCAGCGGACTACCATCACTCAACCGTGCCGTATAGGTAAGCGTATCCCCAATATCGACATCACTAAAGGTGTTGGCAGGAAGTATAAAGTTGAAGAATGTATCTTCCGCCGCCGTTTGCGGGGCAATCTGATTGGCAACTCTGGGTGTATCGTTAATGCCGATGACGGTGATGTTGATAGTCTGACTTGCAGTGCCATCCAGCGATCGCACGGTAAAAGTTTCTACCCTCTGAGCATTGGCGCTGAGGTACTGGGCAGAATTGTTGTTGACCGAGTATGTCCATCGACCATTCTCGGTAATGGAGAGGCTACCCAAATTACTGGGTGAGGATGTGACTGATGGACTAAATATTGCTTGCCCAGGATCGGTATCACTAATAGCAAGATTGCCACTGGTGGTAAGCTGAGACCCAGCGTCTTCGGTCACGCTTCCAGTTGCAGTAAGATTGGCTAGAGTCAGACTTAGACTGAGGTAATTCTGATAGTCAGAAAATGAAAAAATCACCTCCGGGTTACCACCTGGAGTAAGGTTTACAAGTCTACCACCAAAGGTAATGAGGTTACTCGAAGAAGTATTCTGAGCCGTATTGCTGAGAAAATCCAAACCATTACTGTTCAGAGGGATACCGAAATATTGATAAGAAAATGAATTGCTAAAACTGAATGATCCGTACACTGGGCCATCACCTAGATCATTAAACCCGGTCAGACCAGCGTTTCCAGCAATTAGAGAATTTGCGTCTGTAGTAACCTGACGAATCTCAAAAGTCTCTTGGGGTTGATCACTGAGAACTTGGAATGAGTAGAAGTATTGTAAATTAGCTCCTGTTAGAACTCCTGCTGGAGCCGTATAAGATTGGTTAAAGACAAAAAAGCTACGATATTCAACGCCTCCCGATTCTCCTGTGTATGTATTGGTGTTGGTCGGGTTATGAAAACCGTACTGGTTATACCAACCATAATCAATGGGAGTTAAAAAGACACTTGTAGGGATAGAGATAATGGTCGCGTTCGCCATCAGGGAGTCATAGGTTGCTATGGCCTCTGGGGTAAAGATCTGGTAATCATCAATGGCCCCAACCGTTCTATCTAGCTGCCAGTTTCCCCCTAATGCGGCACATCCTAATGGCGTGGAAGAGGCGGCGATCGCGGCTCCAGTCAACTCACTCAGCGTGTGAATGAATTGCCATCCGCGATCGCCCTTAGCAACTTCACAGCTATACAGTGCAATAGCTTCAACATTCCATTCCTGTAACAGAGCCGATCGCGTCTGTAACTGTTTCCGGGTTAAAGAATGGGAACCAATCGTTACCACACCCGGTTCACCATGGGCCACGATCGCCAATTGGGTTGCCCCGGTTTCTGTCAGGAGTTGCGTAATGACTGCCAGCGCGTCATCCTGGGTGTTTAAGGTGTAGGCGATCGCTCCGGGTTGCAATGCCCGATATAAAACCTCCAGTTCTGATACACGACCATCAAAAATCACAAGTAGGGGGGCAGCCACAGCAGTAGCAAAATTCGACCTCTGTGGCAGGCAAGAACCTTTACTAGAGCTGGATTTAGGTTTGTTAGCGATCGGGAGGACTGGCATGGTGACATCCTTAAATAGTATTCGGTAAGGCAAGCGAAACTTTCAGCACAGCGTTCGCTGGCTGCAATGCAACAATTGGGGCTATGCTTCCGTAAATCGGAAATAGAACTATGTGCCTGATCAGCACCAATGCTGATCAAACCCAGTATTGAGAACCCCGCAGGGAGTTGATTAAATGATCTTTGCTCCTATTGCCTGCTGCTATCTGGTTGCGGGAACAGGGTTTGCATGGGCAACAAGTCTGCTAAAAATGACGCCATGTTTGCTGTTATTTTGCGATCCTGGTCATGGGGCAATGGTGCTTTGGCTGAGCGTAAATAGAAGCGAGTCCATTAATAAGACCGTAGAAGATGACCCCTGAGCGGTAATAAGCTTTCATCAAAATAGCATTGGGTACCTGACCTGACTGGCCGAAAAAAGTCAGGAAAAAGTCAGATTTTGCGTGATTTTACGGAGACTTTATACTATCCAGCGTTTATGAAATACAGCTTTATTAAAGCAACATGCAGATCGGTGAAGGTTGTCCGCAAGATCTGACGAATGTGAACGATAATATACAATGACTTGTCAAGTAAGCAAATTGCTGCTAACGAAGACTGCTACTAATCAAACTTCTCAAGAAGCTGTGACATGAGTTCGCCCAAAAGACACCACTACCTGATACCAGTGGTAGAAGATTACTAATCCTAAAGTCCATCTATAGTTGAGCCCCGATTACCCGGTAATCGCCTAGAATCGGAATTTGTACGCTTCTTTATCACAGTAGTTATGAACAAAGGCGAGTTAGTAGACCAGATTGCGGCCAAAGCCAATGTCACCAAAAAGGATGCCGATACGATCCTGACGACCATGCTGGATGTGATTTTAGAAACCGTCGCCAGTGGGGATAAGGTGACGCTGGTTGGGTTTGGCACGTTTGAAGCCCGCGATCGCCAGGCGCGGGAAGGGCGGAATCCGGCAACGGGTGCGCCAATTAAAATCCCGGCTACGCGAGTGCCTGCCTTCAGTGCAGGTAAATTGTTCAAGGACAAGGTGCTGGAACCTTAATAGACCATTTGCCAGGGTAGGAATCGTTGCATTTCTGCCCTGAATCTGATTCTTTTAATCTAATCAACGGCCTCCTTTCACAGTCCTGGAGAAGGGGGCGATTTTGCCGTCTCAAGCTGATACGTTGCCGCATTACGACGATGGTGATCCTGCGTTGGGCGATCGCCCCACCATCGCAATTAGCGCCAATGAAAAAACAGCCCTACAGGCAGGCAGGACTGTTGGGGGTGAGTAAGGAGTATCCCCCCGAGTGTGCCGGAGTACCTGAGGACTGTCAATCGCACAAATGGGTAGGGAGGGGTCAGGCTACCAATTGTTGCCTCAATCCTCCCAGAACATCCTACGGCTGAACGGCATCCTTAAATGCCTTGCCAGCACTGAAGGCAGGCACGCGGGTAGCCGGAATCTTAATGGGGGCACCAGTGGAAGGATTACGTCCCTCCCGCTCCTGGCGATCGCGGGCTTCAAACGTGCCAAACCCAACCAGCGTCACCTTATCCCCACTGGCGACGGCTTCTAAGATCACATCCAGCATGGCGGTCAGAATTGTATCCGCATCCTTCTTGGTAACATTGGCTTTCTCGGCAATTACATCAACTAATTCGCCTTTATTCATAGATTCTCCCGATACATTTGGAAACTGAGCCGCTTTAGTACTCAGAGGCACAACAAGCAGCAACTTGAGCCGTCTAAAGTATAGTACATATAAACTATACTGTGGTCGCAACTCAAGCCCTGTCGGTGCAGTGCAAGTTGAGCGTCGTACCGCATCTGAGTCTGGAAATGAACCAGACACGGTTGGTTCCAGACACCAGCAAAGGATACCACTAGAAACCACCAGGAACAAAACTAGAGGAATATTGTTGCGGCAAACTGCCATTGACGTATCATAGGTAGCTGCCTTCCCCTTGGGGTCTATTTTGCTGTGTTGCACGATTTAGTCTTGACACCAATAGTGGTTTGCCTGCAAACGTTGTAGATCTGCCCCAACTACAGGAATCAGCAAATCAAACTGCTGCTATGGTGCTGGAAATTTAATTAGGATCGTGGATTAATTAAGATTGGACATTTAATCTGCTGCAGGGACGAACGGTCACGCTAACGCCCCTCCTGCGGGTAGCGCATTGCTTGAATTAGTCTAAACGCCAGTTGAATTAGGATATATCTTAAACTAGATACACCGTAGTTCCGGGTGTCAGTTGTGATGCCTCAACGCCACAATAGCCGTTCTGCCATCTCTCTGCTTTTATCTCTACCAGAAATCTTGATTCTGCTGGCAATCTTTCAAATTGCGATCGCGTTGGTTTTCCATCAGTTAGAGAGGCAGCATATTAATAATAATGCTGGGTTGTGGTTATTTTTGATGATCGGTTCAACGATCACTACCCTACTTTTGGTTCTACCCCGACTCAGACGTGACCAGCGGGCCTTAGAATCTCTGATTGCGGAACGAACCGCCGAACTGATTAGTACTAATGCTCAGCTAGAACAGGAAATCGACGAACGCAAACACATTGAAGCTGAATTACGGCAACGGGAAGCGACGTTAGAGAAAGTGCAAAAGATTGCCCACATTGGTAATTGGGAAGCAGATTTTGTAACACATTCCATTACCTGGTCAGAAGAACTTTACCGCATTCATGGACGCGATTTGAGTTTGCCTTCCCCATCACCTGAAGAGTCGTTTACTTACATTCACCCTGACGATCGCGAGTTGCATCAAACAGAGATTGCTGACAGGGTTTTTGCTGGGCAAGCGTTTGCTACGGATATCCGGATCATGCGGCCGGATGGCAGCATCTGCTATATGGAAGCGCGGGGAGAGCCCATTTTTGATGAGAATGGTCAAATGGTGCGTTACATTGGTATGTCCCGTGACTTGACAGAACGCAAACTGACTGAAGAAAAATTACGCAAAAGTGAAGCGTTATTGCGAGAAGCTCAGGCAACTGCCAATCTGGGTTGTTGGGAACATGATTTGATCACTCACACCACAATCTGGAGCGAGGAGCTATACCGAATTCACGGACGCGATCCTGGGCTGCCACCCCCTACGTTGGAGGAACTAATTGAACAAGTTATTTATCCTGACGATCTACCCTTCTATGCCGAAAACCTGATCCACTGTTTTCAACAAGGTCAACCCTTTGCCTGCGATTTTCGCATTATGCGCAGGGATCAGGAAGTGCGCTGGGTGACGGCCAAAGGGGAGCCTTCCTTTAACCAACAGGGAGAACTGATCCGCTATGTTGGGTTTGTGATGGATATTAGCGATCGCAAACAAGCAGAGGAAAAACTGCGTCAAAGTGAAGCGACGAATCGTGCTTTAGTCCAGGCCATTCCGGATTTGCTAATCCGGGTTCACCGCGATGGAACCTATTTAGACATCCGTTATGGTAGTAATGTGAGAGCGTTTAATTTAGACAAAGCTCAAATTGGTAAACACGTTCGGGATGTATTGCCTCAAGAAATTGCGGAGTCAATGCTTCAGTCCGTTCAAAAAGTATTGCAAACGCAAAAGATTAACGTTGTGGAAAGCCAGGTTGAATTTAACCAGCACATTTATTATGAGGAAACTCGTATTGTGCCCTGTGGTAACGATGAGGTACTGGTTATTGTTCGAGATGTAACTGATCGCAAACAAGTTGAGCTAGAACTTCAAAGGGCAAAGGAACAGGCAGAATCTGCCAACAGCGCCAAGAGTACATTTCTTTCTAGCATGAGCCATGAACTCAGAACACCGTTGAATGCAATCCTGGGTTTTGCGCAGCTACTCAATCGAGACATTGCTCTGACAACAGAGCAACAGCGCTACATCGACACGATCAATCGTAATGGGCAACACCTGCTGGAATTGATCAATGATGTGTTAGAAGTATCCAAAATCGAGTCTGGAAAGATTACCCTACAGCCAACCACGGTTGATCTATATCAACTGTTAGATAACCTGAATGATTTATTTCAATTAAAAGCAAATGCTAAAAAACTAACCTTGACGTTTGAGCGATCGCCCACTGTCCCACAATTCATTTCTGTAGATGAAAGTAAGCTCCGCCAGATTCTAATCAATCTTCTGAGTAATGCCATCAAGTTTACCCCAAAAGGGAATGTTGCCGTTAGAATCACCAGTGTGCCTTCACCTGCGACACTTCGCTTTGAGGTGCAAGATACGGGTGCGGGCATCTCGGCAGCAGATTTGCCCCAGTTGTTCAAACCGTTTTCCCAAACCCTGACGGGGAAACAGGCGGGTGAAGGAACTGGATTGGGACTTGTCATCAGTCGCAATTTTGTCGAACTGATGCAGGGAGAAATTGGTGTCAATAGTACCCCAGGAACAGGTAGCACTTTTTGGTTTACTCTACCTGCACAACTTGTTGAGTGCAATTGCGTTTCCATTGCACTGTCGCCTCGTAAAGTGATTGGGCTTGAACCTGGCCAACCCAATCACCGCATCCTTGTTGTGGAAGACAACGCCGAAAATGCTCATTTCCTCACTACGTTGTTATCTGTCATCGGTTTTGAGGTGCAACAAGCGGCAAATGGGCGCGACGGCTTGCGCCTATGGCAGACATGGAAACCCCATCTCATTTTAATGGATATGCAAATGCCAATAATGAATGGATATGAAGCCACGCAAAAGATTCGCGCTTTAGAACAGAAAAGCGCATCACTGGATAACCAACCGCAGGTATGGAATCCGGATGTAACAAAAGCGTGGCAGGATAATTTCTCGATGGTGGATTCTCCAACCCTGACTCCCGCTCCTCCTACTATCATCATCGCTGTCACCGGAAGTGCATTTGAAGAGGATCGGGCTCAAATTTTGGCGATCGGATGTGATGATTTCATTCGCAAACCTGTTCCAGAAAATCTCATCTTTGCCCGGTTGGCTCACCATCTGGGAATTCAATATCGCTACGAAGATGCTGAATTGAGTCAATCCAACAATCAAACTACACCTCAGTTCTCCCTAACAGAAGCAGCACTGGCTGTCATGCCCACTGCCTGGATTAAGCAATTGAATCTAGCTGCCAGGGAATGCAACCAACAGGAGGTATTGCAACATCTGGAGCAAATTCCGCCAGAGTACACCTCTCTCTCGATGGCATTAAAACAATGGGCAATCAACTTTCGTTTTGAAGATATCGCAGCACTGACTGACTGGTAAGCAAAATGGTATTTTCTTACAGAGCTGTTGTATGACTATGGCCGGAGGGAACGCTAATCGATGGGATCGCAGTTGGATGGATGGTCACGTATGACAACCTTTGTGGCACTCGATTTTGAAACGGCTGATAACGGCAGAGATAGTGCCTGTGCGATCGGCCTAGTGCGGGTGGAACAAAACCGGATTGTCCAACGGGCGCATTATTTGATTCGGCCACCCCGTTCAACTTTCCTCTATACCCATATTCATGGTATTTGTTGGCGTGATGTCATTGACCAACCATCCTTCGGTGAACGGTGGGAACTGATCCAACCTATTTTGCAACATGCTGATTTCCTGGCCGCGCATAATGCCGCGTTTGATCGCGGGGTTTTGTACGCTTGCTGTGATGCGTATGATATTCCCCGTCCAGCGCACCCCTTTGTCTGTACGGTGCAACTAGCCCGCCAAACCTGGAAGATTCGCCCGACGAAACTACCCAACGTGTGTGACTATTTAGGCATCGCCTTAACCCATCATCAGGCATTGTCCGATGCTGAAGCCTGTGCCCAAATCGTGATTGCCGCTACTCAATAGTCAATCACCCATTTGGCCTCCAGCTACAGAGCAATTAAACCAGGGATCTTTACCGCTGCTAGTATAGAGCCTATTTGACATCTTGAGGAGAGGCTGCAAGCCGCTTAATCATTAGC
>CAZGDE010000150.1:3836-15086 GCA_964524315.1 uncultured bacterium | reverse complement strand
AATGATTAAGCGGCTTGCAGCCTCTCCTCAAGATGTCAAATAGGCTCTATATAGCCTCATATAAAATCTCATATTCAGCATGTATTTAATATCTTTCAAAGTGAGATTTGTAAATCTCCAGGACAATTTCAAACAGTGTCTTGATCAGTTGGGCAAATGAATTATCCCCTCCGAGAACTTCTATATCTGTCATAATTAGCCGTTCATATCCATAACCTTGCTGCAGGACAAATTCCTGAGCTAACGCTGGTGAAAGTGTTTTTTCCAAAAGTAAAACTAAATTACTGATATAGCCTGCGTTACCTTCACGACGTTCTCTATCTGCACTCTTGATATCATTTAAAATACGTTGATACGCACAGAAGCAGTGCTCAAGATGAGATAAAACAAAGTTATTGTGTTGCGAATGTCTATCCATTTCATACACCAGATAGAACGTAGAAAGCACATTTAAGGCTGTAATCGAAAAAGCTCCGTACTCAAGACTCTCCACAAATGACGGTACGATTCTCTGGCGAGCGACCTGTTCTTCAAACTGCATACCTCGTAAAACAGGTGTAAATGTACGCTGCCACCAGTAAAACTCTTCCTCTGTCGTAGCTTTTTTTTTCATCGCTTCGCACAGATTTAACAGGAAGTTTTCCTCTGGACTAGTTGGTATATCTGGAGTAATCTCTCCTTCTGTAATTCCAATGAGTCGTTCCCAATTAACTAAAGCTTTTTCATCTTGGAGGTGTTTATCGCTTCGATCGTCAAGCCAATTCCAAAAGGTTATAGTTAGAGCAATCAAAAAAGTTGCCTCATCATCTTCTGGCTTTGTGCTCAGTCGCCAGCGTTTTGCAACAAAAGTGCTGATAGCAGCTTGTTCTGCCTCAAACTCTACAATTCCGCCAATTTTGTGAACCCATTCTAGCGTTTTCTCTAATAAACCCTGATCAACACTCTGTTCGATCGAAGACATACTTTTTAGCTCCTGATGTCTGAAACATAGTTCAGGCTGATTAACAGAGATTAGGTAGGAATTTTTCCTTTTCTATTCTTTCTGCGCTACTGATTTTTGAGGGTCATTGCCAACATGGCACTCAAGATGTAGGCATGATTCAGACGATAACCACCATACAGTTCCTTACTTATATAGAAAACTTCCTGACTGAATTTACAGGGATTGTAGTGTTTGAGTAGCCAACAGAAGCCACGTTGAAGAGCGGTTTCATGATTTTTGCTCAATAATTTGAAGTACTCTAGATTGAGAAGAGCGATGATGGCATAGGCGGTCTCTTCAGCAGTAGAGCGTCCTCCTTCTCCCCAACCACCATCAGGGTTTTGAAAGCTGAGGTAGGCAGAGATCGTTGTATCTAAATCCTGGTTGTAGCCTGCTTGGAGGAATGCTAGCAAGCATTGCAAAGTTGTATAGAGCCAGGAGCTATGCCATTTACATCGCCAACGACCCTCAGCACTACGGAAGCTGAGTAACGTTTTAATAGAAGTTTGAGAGGGGGTTTCACCCATCATCGCCAAAACACGAATCCCACGAGCAGTGGCTGAAACGCTGGGATTTCGCTCTCCTGCAAAGGTGACAAAAACACCGTCTTTTTCGTATTTCTTCAGGAGCGAGATGTCAACTGATAGCCCAGTTGCGTAGAGAACAGCCATTGCAGTAGCAGTATCATCGGCATCAGGGACGAACTGAGTGCTAAATCCCCATCCTTGTGGTTGCATCATGTTGGCGATCGCCTTAGCTTGTCGTAGCACAACTTCCTTCAATGCAGGGTGATGAAGTAACCCAGTCAACAATAGGGCTTCTAAGCTCCAGTAGCTTTCAAACCCCTCAATCGGCCAGACTGTCGGAATAACTCCAGGCACTCCCGTCCTGGTCATTGCGGCAGACTGATTCAAGAAGTCCAACACTTTATCGCTTACTGTTGCCAGGTTAGGTTTAGAAACAGCGGTTCGCAACCAGGCAGCGGTAGCTGCAGGACTGGTGCCACAGCTACCTAACTGATCAATTAATTCAGGATCTGGATCGGTTCCCCATACTTCCCAACAATAGAGAGTTGGGGTTCCAGTTTGTGGGGGATGCTGCACTAGCATTTGCTGAAGCTTCTGGCGCTTCTGGTTTTCGAGCAGAATCAGCTCTGTGTAGGGTTCTAACGGGACAGATAACCCAGTTGCATGACATTCATTCAGCAAGCGAGGTACAATCAACTCTGCTGCCACAGGAAGACTATCCAGGTTTTTGGAATCCCAGTAATAGGCATGCTTTTTCAAGAAAGCCAATCCAGCTTGTACCGCTTCTGTAGCCCCAGGGAACTCAGCATATTGGTGCAGAGCCAAAATCGCAGCTATCGTTGGAATATCTCGATAAGCTACCATAACGGGATCTCCCCAACCACCATCAGCCTTTTGCTGCTGCATGAGCCAGGTCAGGGTTAATTCTAAACTATCCACAGCGGGAGCCAAACGTAAACGCTGAGCAGTATCATAGACTGAGGGGTTAATTAATCCCCCATCCCATCCCACATCGTTGATGACGCATCGTAGTTCTCGAATAAGCAGGTCTGCAAGAGAACTACGGGGAACCTGAGTGATGCTTGGAAAGTGAAGAGAAATTGATTTAAGCATCTGACAAGATAAAGTTATAAGTAAAGACATTCATGACGATGCAATAGGTCTAGATACTACTTGTCACTTCAGTCATTCATCATTTGTCATCAGTTCTCGATATCTGGATTTCCGCTACCAACTTTTGTCCTGAATGGTTCTAAGCTTGACAAGTTATTCAGGAGTTGCCAATCTACAAATCCTATATAAATCCCATACAAAACCTCATATTTAAGCTCATACATTGTTGGCTCCAGCGATCGCTCCTATTCCCAACCCGCGCTTTTCGCGTGAATCCATGCAATTGCTTGGAGAAATTTCTCTGGTACTGTATCTTTTAAGACGACCGCGATCTCCTGTTGCCTGGCCGATCGCATTGAAATAAGCTCCTGTGGAATGCATGTTGCGTGATGCGCCAACCACAATCGTTCAGAATTAGCTGCTTGAGTACTGTCGGAGTTCTGATTGGGTGGAATAGCTTTCCCTCGATCAGCCTGGCTCAGATTGTGCCCGATGGTAGCCTCGGTACAGAGCAATCTCAGGTCATCCGCAGCACAGTACAGGGAGCACCTGCTGAATTGATTCGAGGTGGAGTGTTAAGCAGACGGAGCTACGGGTTGGAATTGGACAAACCCTGGCACTGGTGGGTGGTGAGATTCTGCTGGACGGTGGGAGTTTAGCCGGATCACCTCCCCTGCGCTGCCCTGACCCCTCCTGTGCCCCGCGTGTGCTGGAGGGTGGTGGTTTAACAGCTCCTGTCAAGCTTCAGGATTGCTTCTCTACCTGCGGGGTGAAACCATACACCCTAAGTTTCTGTCATAAGTGGTTCTTTAATCTCCAGTTGACTCAACTGATGAAAGACGTGCTGAGACACTAACTCCAACTAAGCTAAAGAAGTGGACTCAAACGTCCAAGCTGGATATTCATTGAACACTGACCCCTGTATCAACAGTTGCAGGGGTTAGTTTTTCTGTTTGCGGTTGGAATTGCAGCAAAAAGCCCCTGCACGCAGAGGCTTGGCTCAACCTTCAATTTTTAGCGCAAAGGAATTCAATGAGCATTAGTAGGTAGCGCTACGACGGGTCACAGCGTAGTAGATAAACAGGGCGATGACGGCACCCAGAACTGCTAACAGAATGCCACCCAGGCTCAGACCCGCCGAGGTCAACGCCAAAGTTCCTGTTGTTAAGAAGCTGTAGAGGCTGCCACCCACAAAGGCACCAATGATACCGAGCAGCATCGTCCCCAGAATGCCACCACCCTGATTGCCAGGATAAACTGCCTTTGCGATCGCACCGGCAATGAGACCTAAGATAATCCAAGCCAAGATATTCATGATATAAACTCCACTGTAAAGGAATGGCGAAAACGATTTGTAATGGTTTTAAGGTAGCAGCTCTCATGAAGTGAGAACCCCTACCTATCGTCAGAAAGTAGGGTGCGACTGAAGTGGGAGGAATGGCACTGCCATCGATCTGTCCTTACATAGAGAGTGAGCCAAAAATGGCGCATGGTGTTGTTCCATTCGATAGAGAAAGTTGGCTTGTGATACCGAGCGCCAGGAATAGAAGCACGAGTAAACGTCCTGGCTAATCAAACTACCCGCACTTGCGTACATAAAGCTGGAGTCAGGTAGATTTGCTGAGAAATGACTGCTGCAACCACCTCCTGCGGAACACGGATTAAATAAGATCCGGCAATCAGACAAGGGCGATCGGCCAGTCTCGCGTCCCTTGCTATTTGTTGTCAGTTCTCCTACGAGATGCGCCATGAGGTGAGAGTTGGTGAGCTGAGAGCTGGATAGAGTGGGGTTGAGGGATGCACTTCATTGCTTAGTTCTGTTCCACTGGTTGATCACGTTACTGATGGGTGGCAACAGCGAGTTGGTTTTCTCGGCGTCAAATTTCCCGCAGCTACGTTAGGTTCGTTCGGAATCCATCGCTGAACTTGCCAGCGTTCAGCCGGTTTAGAACGGCGGCATCATCTATGCCGTTGGTATCCAACCGTCCTGGATATGCAAGGTGTGGTGAATGCCATTGCTCATCATTGCTGCCACCACCAGTTCTTGCTGTTTGACCTGGTTAAACCACGCATTGAAGCCCACTGGGACGATCGCTGAAGGGAGGAACACATCCCAACCGGGGCTGATTGCCGTATAGAGATAGCCGACCGGATGTTGATGCTGTAAATACTGAATGGCGGCGGACACTCGCTCCGGGTGTTGGGTGATCGCGTGCCTCAACGCAGTCGGCAAGGGGGGCAATCGCCTGGGCGAGCACCGCTAAAAGTTCTGGGAACACTGCATTTTCCACTGCTGAGTTGTAATGCGTAAGGTGATCGCCGATAACAATCTCAACTCCTGCTGATACTGACCGACTAGCAGAAACTTCTAGTTGCAAAGAATCAGGTGGAAAAAATTCACCAAAAATGGTGGGACATCCCAAGCTACGGTGATCCAATGTAGGTTGCCATTGGCTGTAGGTAAAGGCACGCACCCCATCTAAACTTTGATGAACGCTTGCCGACACGAAGTAAGGATTTGACTTCCAGATCTTAATTTGCTCTTGAACGATCGCTTCAACTAAACCTGATTGATGCCGCTCTGCAACCGTATATAAATCTAACCCAACAAGCACGGTGTTAGCCCGGTCAATATACACCATAGATTATCTCCAGCGCTTTTTGGCTGCTTTGCTTTGATGGTAAACGCCAACCGATCACTTGACAACTTCTGCCTGAACGCAGAAACGCGACCAGCGAACTCTTGATTAGACCGACTTTCACCACCCATCCGTTGATCAACGATTTGCCAGAGGAATGCAACTGAAGCCATTGCGACCGTAAATAGAAACGGCTGCTCAATCGTTGTGGTTGCTAAAACGGCAACCTAGCAGAACAATATCCCCGGTCTCATTTATCGTGGAAATATCAGTTTTGGATGATGACACAACATTATGGTGCAACGCGATCGCTCTTCTAGACTCAAGCGAGTCCATGCCAAAGTTGTTTTAATGGTTGTGATGTGGTTGGCAGGACAGTTGGCAGGGTGTGCCCCCTCCCCGCCTGACCCGTCTATGATAAAACTCTTTATTCAGGCGGTCACGCAGCACATTGAAACCAACTCTGAATTTGGTTTTTCGGAGGCAGAGATTTATCTGACCGTGCTGTCTCATATTCCTGATGCGGCTATATATGAGTTTGGCGATCGCACCTGTGAAACGTTACGGCGTGGCGGTAGTAGCAAACAAATTGCAGATACAATTCAAGCTCGATTTCCTCGTGATGAGGAGCGGATGGTCTATATGCATATCGCGCAAGCAGCGGAAAAGACGCTCTGCCCAGAAAGTAGCTTTCCGGTAGAGGGTTGGCAGCGATCGCTGTTCTTCTGGAGGGAGCGTTTGAATGGAGGGATGCCAATCTAGGGCTGAAATCAAAGATTACGCCATGAGTTTGCAGCTCTCTAGAGGGTTGAATATAAACCAGCTAACGACCCAGATAAACGGCTGTCGAGAACTTTGCGATGACACGCGCCGTTAGTCAGTCCGCTGCGCCACACTTGGGTACGCCCGGTATGGGCGTGAAATCATGGGGTGAAAGACTCCCCCAACGTCCAAATAAACCCAAGGTACCGAGCGACGATCACTACTCACCGAAGACAGGTGAATGCAAGTCCAGGGATAGGCTGCGTTGTTTGCGCGTCTTCATGTACTGCCCATGGCGGTTTCGCATAGCCAGTGCTGTGGAAGGGGTAGGAGAAATACCTGCCTCAACCCGATTAGGTAACGGTGGTTAGAATGAGCATATCTTACCTGCCCTTCTTGCAATAACGGACGAGAATGAGTCCCATGAGCGGCTTTGCCAACAGCCTGCCTCGTAGCATCCGCTTAGAATCTCCGTTGCTTTAGCTCGGAGAGAAGTCAAATTTTCAGGATTTCTTGTGCTGCACGCAAACCAGATAAATATGCGCCATGGGCAGTCCCGAAATAGTCCTTATGAGATGCTTCGCCCGCAAAAAAGACGGACTTTCCGAGTGGTGCAGCAAGTTGTTGGCGGATCTTTGGCACCGCACCAATAGGATTATATGAATAGGAACCTAACGAAAACGGATCACTTGCCCAACGGGTAATTTGATAGTCAATCGGTGCGGGGATGCTGACTCCATAGATCGTCCTTAAGGTTTGCATGGCACTCGCAACGATTTGTTCATCCGACCATGCTTCCATTGCTCTCCCCCAATCGGCAGCATTAAATCCTAGCAGGATGGGTATATGAGCGACTCGCTGGAAGCTCACCCACTCTGTCCACTCACCCTGACTGGCCGAAATATGCTCTAACCAATCAACATCAGCGGGCCAAAAAGCAGCAGGAAATCGAAGATAGCATTTGTTCAGGACACCCATACCCAGTTTGGCGATCGCAGTCTGTTTGTTCGGGGGTAATTCGGGGGTAAAACGCACCGTGCCAGCTTGCAAAACTCCGAGCGGCAAAGTGACGATCACATGATCGGCAAGAAACTCGGTCGTTTGCGTCATCACCCGCATGGGCGACTGATGCCAGTGAATTTCTTGCACCACCTGACCCAGTTCGATCCGTAACCCTTGGGCGAGGAACTCTGGAATGACGCTAAATCCTTGCACGAATAGGTCATCATTGCCATCAAATTCTTTGGCACTGTCATACCAATGAGCCGAGAGGCTTGCAGTGCTTCCCGCATACTCCTGTTCAATCTCACCACTCAGAATGAAGTTGATGAAGCGGTATGACTCTGAGGAATGGTCAACTTGGCGGATCAACGGTTCAATCACTTGTTGAATCGAGACATCTGGATCTTCATCCTGAGCCTGCCTCAACGCCCGGAATACTTTCTGCCTGAAATTTTCTAAGCGGACTGCTTCTGCCTGGGAGAGTAGTTGTCCAGAGGTGTTATATGTTGCTGTCCGGTCGTAACTCGTTGTTAGCCGTTTCGCCTTGATTTGGTCCGCCAAATCCGTTAACGGATTGCCCTGAGTTCCATGTATCCATGTTGCGCCAAAATCCAAGGACATATCAGGCCATTTAGAACTCGTCCAAATTCGCCCACCGATGCGATCACGAGCTTCAACGACAATCACGTCATACCCTTGTCGACGCAATTCCTGCGCCGCAGCAAGACCAGATAACCCAGCACCGACCACCACGACACGCTGCTGACTGGATGTTGCGATATCTCGTTGTGATTTTTCACTACAGGCACTATGGGCAGATCCCATCAGCGTTAAACCAAATAGCTTCAGGAAATTTCGCCGATGCATGAATCAATTTAACCTCACAAGCTGCGGCAGAACGACCAAGCTCACTGGACGCAGACAACCTTTGCAACTCAACCCAGCAGCTTTCGGCGTTCCTGTGCAGCGACTTTATGGGGAGACGAGCAACTTTCCGCGCCCAATCAGGCTGCGCTTGGTGCCGACTCGTTTATTTGCTGTTGAAGTCGTTGGACTTCCTCAACCGATCAGCCTGTGGCAGGGGCGATAATATCGCTCGCTACTCCTCTATGCAACAGATTGATTGCGATCTCCCGCTGTTTTTTAACTTCCCCTGCCGCCAAGATCGAACGATAGACGGTGGATTCCTGCATGATGTCTCTCCGTAATATGCGATAAACGACCTCTTCTGCTAATTTTAACCCAGCTAAAATCGCTGAAGCTGCCATCAGGTTCGCTTGCATCGTGGGGTCAGCGATTTGATCAATCCTTTGAGCGGCTTGACGCAACGTTTCTTCTGCATCCGCACTTTGACTTAAAACTGCAAAAGGAATCAGCCCAGGGTATTGTAGAAAAAGTGAAGCAGGCTGCTCCCACAATCGGATAGCATCAAACTCATGGCGAGTTCGTTCCATCATAAAACTGGTTTGGTAAGCCAACTCTGAAGCAGGCTGCTTGAGATAAATCACGACTTGCCGCATCGGCTTGGTTGGATCTTTGCGGTACATTCGTACCCGGTAATCCAAAACGCGGAACGGGATGTTGTTCTTGGGGAGCGTCTGAAACTCGATATGCAAAACGGATGCGTCCGATTCCAGCAAAATTAGAGCATCGGCGCGAATCGGGTCGAGGGAAAGTTCGGAAGGTTGAATTTCGGTCAGGGTGATAGACTCTCCCAGCAGCCAACTGGCAAAGTCAGCAGAGAAGTGTTCAGCAAGGAATCGGCAGGTGTCATCGTACATAGGGGATTTATCCTACCCTTAGCCTATAGTACAATTAAACTATTCACTGGAGGTACCGATGAATAGAATTGCGATCTTTCAGGCGGTTGCTGCGGGGCAGTGTTCCCCTAAAGAGCGGAGCTTTCGTCCTGCCATCCTACCCGCAACCCTGAATGTGGGCGATTTGGTTGGCATGGGGGCAGATACCCGTTGCCAGATCATTCAAGTCAACCAGTATGCTCCGGTGGGGCTGACCCAGCAATTTGAGGGCTTTGACCTCTATCAGGTTGCCCTAGATGGGGTGTCTGTCCCCGCCCAAGAGCAGTGGGTTTCAGCGGCGGCAGAACCAGATGAAGCCTCCTATGTGTGTCTGGGGGATGCTCAGGAAGAACTGGAGATTGGTGTGACCGTAACGACGTATTTGCCACAGGCTGGGCGTTATGAGATCTTCCGGTCGCTGTCTGCTAACGCCCCCTATCAGCAATGTTTGGTGGCGTGGTGGGAAGTGCCAGCAATAGTTTGAGCGCTGGAGTCCCCATAAAAACTATCGCTGTTGCTGGAGCTTGGCAGGAAAGTGCTGTCCCCTCAGCGGTTGGACTGGATCATGTGCCCTCGGCAGGAGAACTGACCTGCTAGGACAGTGTATCGAGGTTCACTAGGCTTTCGAGCTGTAGTAAGCGTTCTTCTGGGGAACCGCGCAACTCCAGAATCCTGGGCTGACCGCAGCTGAATAGATTGAGATCATTGCCGCGAAAGATATCGACAAGCCAGTCATCTACGGCCATTCTTAGTTCTTGATCGGTCGCCTCGGTCATGACAGTGCGAGCCATACCATCCAGTGGTAAAAACACAATCAAATCCAGAAGCTCGATGGCATCTTTCACGTGATCGAGCGATCGCTCAACCAGTCGTGATGCTTCCTGGTCTGAACAGAGGTGGCTGAGAGCAAGCAGGTAAGCAATAAAATCGATGGGGCATCGCTCATAGATGACTTTGGTGTGGGGCTGGTAGCGACGTAACCGATCCATGTTGAATTCCAGCTGTCGATAGAAGTCGTCAGCAGAAGGTTCTGCCGCGAAGACTTCGCCGTAATCTTCCTGGAGAACAATGTACGGTTCAGGCTCATGGGTATAGTCAGGATGAGTAATTAAGAAGTGTTCTATGAGGGTAGACTTTCCACAACAATGCGTTCCTGAAACTGCAACTCTCATGGGCAAAAACTCTGAGTGTCTATTTCGGTGATCACCACAAGCATCTGTCTCATCAGTGTAACGCTTCAGATAAATCGCTTCTAAGGCTGTGGACAGGGCTGCGGGGTGATGGGATAAGTGAGACAAACGGGGAAGTTGCTGATGAACATTAGGTCACAGGTACAGGAAAACGGGAAACAATTTTGGCGGCAGCAGCAAAATACGGTGCTTACAACGTTCGCGTCTTTGGCTCCCTGGCCCGGGGCGAAGCCGACGCAGACAGCGATGTGGATTTTCTGGTGGATCTGGAGGCGGAACGTAGCTTATTTGACCTCGGTGGTTTGCTGATGGAGCTACAAGACTTACTGAATTGTCCGGTGGATGTGGTCACAGAAAAAGGACTGCGAACCAGAACCCGTGAACGAGTCCTGAGCGAAGCGATTCCCCTATGAGAGACGATCACGAGAAACTGCAAGATATTTTAGAGGCAATCGAGCGGATCGATCGCTATGCTATGCAGGGCAGGCAAGCCTTTGAGCAAAATGAACTGATTCAAACCTGGTTCACGCAAACCCTGCAAGTGATTGGTAAAGCTTCCCGTTCTCTTTCTGCAGCCATCAGAGACCAGCACCCAGAATTACCTTGGTCAAAGATTATTGGAATGCGAAACATTTTGACTCACAACTACTTTGAGATTGACCTCGATATTGTTTGGTTGGCTATCGCGCACGAATTACCGAGTCTGAAGCAATCGATCACAGCTATTTTGCGATCGTTATAGACCAAGGTTGAATAGAGTTTTTTACAGTTGAAGATCGCTCCTAGCATCAATCTCCCAATTACGCGTAAACAAATTGTCTATTGGTCTAACAACTGATTGAAAATGTCTAACTTCGGTGTACTGAATTTGGCAGTCGATTGGGTCCACTTCAGTTGTTAGACTGCGATCGTCCTCTTAAGCATAGGCATGGTGCATTCCTGAAAATCTATTAGTGGAGACGGAGAGCGCAATTATGTAAAGGATAGAGAAAAAGAAGCCATCTGTTCTCGCTGAAGTTTCTCTCGAACCTTTTGATTGTAGTGATGAATGAAGTTCCAAATGGCTCCAATGTGATTCTTGAGTTCCTTGAAGAACGACAAACTCAGTCGAACCAACCGTGAGATGCGCTGACGTAAAGTGTTATTCAAACGCTCAATATGACTGGTTAAACCAGAATCCTGATCGACTGCGAAATGTCGTTTGTGCAGCAAGAAGACGTGCTGCAAATGTTTGAG
>CAZGDE010000150.1:0-3826 GCA_964524315.1 uncultured bacterium | reverse complement strand
GTCACACACAGGCATAAGCGTCCCAATGGTCCGTGTAAATGCGCGCATATTGTCGGTAAAGGCGCGGCAGAGAATTCCATAATGCTTGTGCCGATTCGGTCGAACGATCGCTAACATAACAACCGATAATTTCACGGGTCTCGCCATCCATCGCTAACCAAACCCATTGTTGATGACCTTTATCGTCGACGAATGACCACAACTCATCCATCTGTACCACTAATCGGACAGTTGTTTTAGGAACAACCTCGGCTTGCTGGGATATCTCACCGTAACGCGCATTCACGTACTGTTGCAACCAACTCTCAGACAGTTGGAGGACTCGTGCAATGCCTGCCAATGGAAGGCGTTCCAACAATAATCGCTCAACCAGGGCGAAGGTATCTTGTCTTTTGGGTTTCCACTGCGGGCTTTGAACAAATTGACGACCACAATCTCGGCATTTGTAATTCTGTTTGCCGCGCCGAGTCGTACCATTTCTCATGATGCCGTCCGACCCCCAGTTGGGGCACAGGCGAAGGCTTCATGATGGATAATTCAGTTGCACTGATGCAAAATGAATGACTAAGCTATGATAACTACTCCTATTTCTCTCTGCCGTTTATGAAAAGGCACTACTCTAGACTAGACAAGGATTTCAGGGTGCTTTATCCTACATTTAATTTGACCAATCCACTTAGGAAGTGCATTAGTGAATGAACCCTACAGTGACTACAAAGGCATTACAAGATCAGAGTCGTTAGATAATAAGCTTAAAAAACCTTGAAACCTCTGCCTAACAAGCGCTTCAGTGATTTTTCTCGTTATTTCCCAACAGGTCTATCGGCGATCATAATAATTTACCTTAGAAGATTTCCAGCAGTGAAAATACCAACTTATGGTGCATTATGCTTCGCTAACGACACTCTACGATGGGTAAATTGTTTCCTGGAAATCTCCTTAGATAGCAACAAGTCTAATGAATTCTAGACAATTGCGGAACTGGTTTGCCCACTGCTGTGACTGCCCCTCATAGGACTATAAACTCTGTATGTTACATTCCTGCATCGCTACACATTAACTTACCCGCATCTTTGCCTACACCTCTAACAAGTCCTGCGATTGAAAGTGCCACACCTGATGCCGCCGCTACGCCCGCACCAGCCCAAGATCCAGTCTCGACTATATCGCGACAATCCCTTCCCCTAATTAAACCTTTTGCCTTCGCCGCTCTCGTTGCCGCCAACGCTTGAATGTAATATGGGTGTGTCCTGTACGTAGCTTCTTTTGCTTTTCTGGCTTGCTCTCTAGCTTTACATGCTAAATCAAACCTGCCACAAGCATTCGCTGCTAGCGGCGAATATAGATTAATGCCTGTTACAGAAATGAGAATGGCTAAAGCTAGAGGTGTTTTCTTTATCTTCATTGGATTCTCCATTGGCTGAATCTGTATCCTACGTAAATAACTTGAACTTAGTTTGCCGATATGCGTCGAACTCGTTACTGAGATCGCAACACGTTCTCGCTACATCATGCGAAACTGCTCATCAATCTCCCAGTTACGCCCAAAAACTTGCCTCTTGGTCTAACAACTGATTGCAATCAGCCTAGCCCCAACGTACTGGATGTGGCAGTCGGATAAGGTCAGGAAAAAGTCGGGGAAAAGTCAGATATATTCTACAAATCGGCTGAACCCTGACGATCGCAGGTTAATCCCCCCTCTCCCCAAATAGGTCATAACCTCTTCTGCGGCACTCCGCAATTAGCAGTTCCCACGCCTGGGATGTCATGGCATCCTGGTCAGCCACAATCGCCTAAGCATCAGCGCGGGCACGCTCTAACCACGCCAAATCACGGGTCAGGTTGGCAATGATGAACCGTTGCGCCCCATGTTGTTCGGTGCCCAGTAATTCCCCACTGCCCCTGGATGACCGGTCAGATTCAGCCAATATCAGACCATCGGTGTGCTGTTCCATCAGGACTAACCGCTCCTGAGCCTCAGTCGCAGTGCTGCTATTGATCAGCAAACAGAAGCTCTCATAGTGCCCTCTGCCTACCCGCCCCCGTAACTAGTGCAACTGGGCTAAGCCAAAGCGTTCGGCATGTTCAATCACCATCACCGTGGCATTGGGGACATCGACACCGACCTCTACCACCGTGGTCGATACCAGCACATGAATGGTGCCCCGGGCAAAGTCATGCAGAAGCGCGGTCTTCTCCTTGGCCTTCAACTTCCCATGCAGCAACCTGACCTGGTACTGGGGGAATACCTGCTGTAAGCGGTCATACTCCTCCGTTGCCGCCTTGAAGTTAAGCTTGTCGTTGCGTTCCACCAGGGGCAAGATGACATAAACCTGCCGCCCCGATGCCAGTTCCCCTAAACAGAACGCTTCAATGTTGCGGCGATTGGTGGCATTGTCCTGATAGACCACCGTTTGAATGGGGGTTCGCCCGGGTGGGAGTGCATCAATCTGGCTCACATCTAAGTCGCCATGCAGCGTCAAGGCCAGAGTGCGGGGAATGGGCGTAGCCGTCATCGAGAGCAAGTGAGGATTGCCCTTCTGTTTCAGGACTGCCCGTTGTTCGACCCCAAAGCGATGTTGCTCATCAATGACCACTAACCCCAGGTCACGGAATACCACATCTTCTGTCAGCAGCGCCTGGGTGCCCACAATGACATCGAGGGTGCCATTCTGGAGGTCAGCCAGAATCGCCCGACGGGCTTTAACTCGGGTGCTGCCAGTGGGTAAGGCCACATTCAGCCCCATGGTGTAAAGCCACTCATGGAGCTTCTGGAAGTGCTGCTCTGCCAACACCTCTGTGGGCACCATTAAAGCGGCCTGTTGACCATACTCAAAACAGCGGGCGATCGCAGTGGCAGCGACAATCGTTTTCCCTGACCCGACATCACCCTGCACCAGTCGGGTCATGCGCCTGCCACTTGCCATGTCCCTGAAGATCTCATTCCTGACCCGCTGTTGTGCCTCAGTGAGGGCATAGGGCAATCCCGCCAGTAGCAGGTCTACCAGATCGGGCCTGGTGATAGTGGGCGTCGCTAATGTCTCTGCCGTCTGATATGGGCTCTTGCGATAGAGGAGTGCCAGTTGCAGGTAGAAGAAGTTCTCATAAATGAGCCGTGCTTTTGCCCTATCCAATTCCGCCTGAGTGCCCGGGAAATGAATATGCTCCAGTGCCGTTTGGAGGGGACAGAGTTGGTGTCGCTCCAGCAGGTGGGGTGGCAATGGGTCGCTGAATTGACCACTGTTGCCAAGCTGCTCTAGCATGCCGCGACCAACCTGGATGCAATTCTGGAGCACTGCCGCACTCAGAACTTTGGTATCGGGATAGAGGGGCGTTAATTCCGCCGTCATACCTGCACCCGCCTGAGCCATCGTGATTTCGGGGTCCGTCAGGTCAATGTCGGTGTAGGTATTAATGTAGCCATACGTTCTCACCTTGACTTTGCCCTTGACAATACAGGGATGTCCATAGTGCTGTTGCCAGTGTTGCCTTTGAGCATTGCGCCAGCCCAGGGAGGTATGTTGTCCATTGCGGTCAAACTGCACTGTCTTCAGCCGGCCGCCTTTTCCCTGCACTTCCCAGGTTTGAATCGTCAATTGCTGGTTCTTGGGGCTACTTTTGACTTCATAGCTCATCAGGGTGCCCTCGACCAGCACCCATTCCCCCTGATAGTCGGGCAACTCGTTAATGGGGATGGGCTGGAAGACCGTGTGGTCTCGGGGCAACGTATAGAGCAACTGCCAGAGGGTGTTGATGCCAGCTTTGCCCAGAGTGCCTGCCCGACTGAAGAGCGGATTCTGGGTGCTCCAGAGGGGGGCATCCAGCC
>CAZGDE010000149.1:14576-15097 GCA_964524315.1 uncultured bacterium | reverse complement strand
TTCCTAACCCCATTTCCTGTGGAATGAATAAACAACGTTTGATTACGGAACTCCAATCCTCCGGGTTGAGACTGCTAGAGGCGGATGTCGGTGCTGCTGGACGTAAGGGCGGTGCTGGCCCTTCGGATCATAAAGCTGTGACGGTGGATGGTACGACGGTCATGGTTCCCGTTTTTACCGATACCGCCTCGCAGTCGCCCTATACCGTTCAGCTTGATCCAGCGGCTCCTCCCCAATTGCAATGGCAGGATGAGGCGATCGCGCCCATCTCGTTTCCTGCGCCGCCCCAGTTCTACAGTCTCACCACAGCGGAGGGCATTCCCTACTGGAAGATTGCCCTGTTGCATAGCCAGGATGTCCTGGCAACCACGGTGTTACAGACCTGTATGCGCTACCGGGATGCGGCAACCGCCTGTCAATTCTGCGCGATTGAACAATCCCTCACGGGCGATCGCACCATTGCCCGCAAAACCCCCGCCCAACTGGCGGAAGTCGCTGCTGCCGCTGTGAAATTGGATGGG
>CAZGDE010000149.1:0-14566 GCA_964524315.1 uncultured bacterium | reverse complement strand
GGGTGAAACACATGGTGATGACATCGGGCACACCCAACACGAGCGATCGCGGTGCTGCCTACCTCGCCGAATGTGCCAGAGCCGTGAAAGCAGCGGTTGATTTACCGATTCAGGTGCAGTGCGAACCACCGGATGACTTCATCTGGTTTGAACGACTGCGGGCAGCGGGTGTCGATAGTTTGGGCATGCACCTGGAAGCGGTCACCCCTGATGTACGTGCCCGAATCATGCCGGGGAAGGCGGAAGTGCCTGTTGAGTACTACTTCCAGGCATTTGCTGCCGCTGTAAAGGTTTTTGGTTGGGGACAGGTGAGTACCTATCTGCTGGCAGGTCTGGGCGATAGTCTGGAGGCACTGGTGGAGACGTGCGATCGCCTGATTCAAATCGGTGTGTATCCCTTTGTGGTGCCCTTTGTTCCCATTACGGGTACTCCCCTGGCAACCCATCCCGCCCCCAGTAGCGAGTTCATGTATTCGCTCTATCAGCAGGTGGGTAAATTGCTGCACCAGGCAGGGATGACTGCCGCCAACATCAAAGCCGGGTGTGCCAAATGTGGTGCCTGCTCGGCTCTGTCTATGTTTGAGTCAGGAGTGAAACCATGACCGCTTATACCTTCCAACTGGCGACGACTCCCTCGGAAATTGCTTCCTACTTTGCCCTGCGACGGGATATTTTTGTGGCGGAACAGGGTTTGTTTGCAGGCAAGGATGATGACGAATTTGATGCGATCGCCTACCCCATCATTGCCACCACACCCGTACCAGACAACTCCTACCCCCTGACCGTTGGCGTTGTCCGCATCTACGAATCTGCACCCGGACTCTGGTATGGCGGCAGACTGGGCGTGCACCCCGATTACCGCCGGGTTGGACAAATTGGCAAAGGGTTGATTTACAAAGCAGTGACGACTGCCAACACCTGGGGTTGCACCCGCTTCCTGGCAACGGTGCAGTTGCAAAATGTGCGCTTCTTTCGCCGCCTGCACTGGGCTTCCCTCAGCGAAATGACCATTTGCGATCGCCCCCATCATCTGATGGAAGCCGACCTCAACTATTACCCTCCCGGCAACGAAGCCCGTCCCGAACGGCTCACCCTGCCCTACCAGGTCGCCGGGTAAACAGACCTTGGAGGTCTAAGGAAATTAGAGCTTGTCTATTCACTGATGTCTATTCATTCAAGCGTTAAGTTCTGATTCTCATTCATCAAGCTATCGTCGCTCAGATTCTTGCATAACCCATCAATCCTTTTGGAGGGGGTATGGGGGACGCAACCGTTTTATGAATGGGAACTGACAAAGACTTGTCTCGTGTTCCCATTCATTAAAACCCCATTTGGGGGGGATTGGGGGGCAACCCCCCAAGGCATTGGTTCCCGCAATTACATTTACCCAATTCTCGCGATTACCCTTCCCAGAACGTATTACCCACAGCAGTGACAATGCTAACCAACCTGGTTGCCTCACTCCATCAATCACTGGGCATTCTGCACAAACAGGATATCCAACCGATCGCCCAATCCCTCACGCATGCCAACTATCCGCTAGCGACCAATCAACCACCCACTCCCGCGATCGGTGACGACTGTGCCGCCATCCCCGATCGCGACGGTTACCTCCTCTTTGCCGCCGAAGGCATCCTGCCCGCCTTTCTCGCCCACGACCCCTGGTTTGCTGGATGGTGTGCCGTGATGGTGAATGTGAGTGACATTTACGCGATGGGTGGACGGGCGATCGCCGTGGTCGATACCATCTGGAGTGAGAGTACGGCGGCGACCCAGCCCATCCTCGACGGCATGAAAGCCGCTGCCAGTGCCTACAACGTCCCAATTGTGGGTGGACACACGAATTGCCACAGTCCGTACACGGCACTGTCCGTTGCCATTCTGGGGCGGGCAACCCGCCTGATTACCAGTTTCAATGCACGACCGGGCGATACCTTACTCGTAGCCATTGACCTGCGGGGACAGATGCACCCGACCTATTCCTTTTGGAATGCAGCAACGACAGCCGATCCAGTCCAATTACGGGCGGACCTGGCAGTGTTACCCCAACTGGCAGAAACCGGATTGTGTGATGCCGGGAAAGACATCAGTATGGGCGGCATCATTGGCACGTTGCTGATGTTATTAGAAACATCTGCGTGTGGTGCAATGCTGGATCTGGATGCCGTACCCTGTCCAGCGGGATTGCCGCTTGATCGCTGGCTCGTCAGTTTTCCCAGCTATGGCTTTTTGCTGAGTGTTCGTCCCCATGACGTTGCGGCGGTACAATCCCACTTTCAGCAACGGGAATTGGTCTGTGCGGCAGTAGGCGAAGTGCAATCGGGTCAGAAATTAATGCTGCGATCGCACCAGGAAACCGCTGAATTTTGGGACTTTTCCTACCAAAACCTCACTGGATTTTCCCGGCAACGTGAGGCAACGCCACCCGTTGAGGTCAGGGCATGATTCGGGTTCAGCGTAGTCATCGGTCAACTTCCACGCATCGGCGCATGAAAATTGCGCTCTTCACCTACTCCACCAAACTGAGAGGCAGTGTTGTTCATACTCTGGAATTGGCAGAAGCGTTACACGAGATCGGGCATGAGGTGTGTGTCTATGCGTTGAGCAAAGATGGCAGTGCTTTCGATTATCCGCTGTCCTGTCGGATGGAACTGATTCCGGCTCAGCCTGCCCCTAGTGATATGGATGCCCTGATTCGGCAACGCATTCGGGAAATGGTCGATTACCTGGCTGAAAAGGAATTGGACTATGACATTTACCATGCCCAGGACTGCCTCAGTGCCAATGCTCTCGCCCAATTGCGATCGCACCACATCATTCCCCACTTCATTCGCACCGTTCACCACATTGAAAACTACCGCAGTCCTTACTTGCAGGATTGCCAGAACCGCTCCATTCGCGAGGCGGATTTATGCGTTTGTGTGAGCGATCGCGGGCAAGCGGAACTGCGCGAACAATATCGGGTAGAAGCTCCCCGGGTGCTGAATGGGATCAATCTTCGCCACTTCTCCCCTATCCCAGACGGACAGGAAGCCGAACTCAAACAACGCTGGCAATTGTATGGTTCCCCCCTGTATCTGACCGTGGGGGGCGTGGAACCCCGCAAAAACTCCATGAATCTCTTAAAAGCCTTTGCCCTGGTGAAGCAGGCGTTTCCCACTGCCCAACTCATCATTGTGGGTGGTGAAACGTTGTTTGATTACCAATCCTACCGGAATGACTTCTTTGCCCTTGCCGATCAACTGAGTGTTGCAGACTCTCTCATCTTGCCGGGAGTGGTGTCTACCGCCGAACTGGCAGCCTGGTATCGCCTTGCCGATGCCTTTGTCTTTCCCTCTGTTCAGGAAGGGTGGGGATTGGTGGTGCTGGAAGCGATCGCTACCTGTTTACCCGTCATCACTTCGAACCAGGCTCCCTTTACCGAGTTTCTCACACCGCAACAGGCATTACTGGCTAATCCGTTGTCACCAGCGGCGATCGCCCAGGCCATGCAAACCGCCTGCCAGCCCGAAATTGCCCAATCTCTGATACAGCACAGCCAATCCATCCTGCCCTATTACACCTGGAAAGCGTCTGCTGACCTGCATCTACACCACTACCAGCAGCTAGTTGGCACCAACGTCTAGATTTTTCTCCACTCCTAGCTTCTCCTAAACCATGCCCGAAATCCATTTCAAAATTCAGTGGCCCGATGGCACCCAAGCCATTTGTTATTCACCCTCGTTGGTGGTCAAAGAGTATTTCACCGCTGGGACGGATTATTCTCTGGCAGATTTTATTTCCCGATCACGAACGTCTCTGCAAATTGCCAGCGATCGCGTCCAGGCCAAATATGGCGCACCCTGCGGCATGGCATTAAGACAATTAAATCTGATTGAAACCACGGCAACCCAATACGCTGATCTGCCTGCACCCACTGTTCGAGTGATTGAATTTATTGAGTAGACCAGATTGACAAGGGGCATTGGTCATTGGTTATTGGTCATTGGCTGAACAAGTCATTGTCCATTTTCAGAACTATTTGACCAGAACTATTTGACCAGAACTATTTGAAATATTGCAGATTGGCGTAGGGGCGTTCGGCGGAACGCCCAATGCAGTAAATAGCCCGGAGGCAGGGGAATATCTGTCGCGATCGCAAGTTGAATTGGTATGATGTCAGGCACTATCCGAGGAGTGATGGATGGTACGCTGGCGCTGGATTGTTCTGGGATTGGTCGGATTGGTCGGATTGGGAAGCCTGGGCGTGGTGTACGCTACCGACGCCGAAAACCGTCTGTTTGCCCTGGATAGCCGGACTGGACGGGTGCAATGGTCCGTCGGGCAATTACGCCGAGGTCACCATGCACCTAAGGTGATGGGCGATCGCGTCATTGTCAGCCAATCCAACTACGAGTCAGCTTTACCCTTCGATTTTGGTTGGGAACCAATGGCCCCGGCTACTACTGGCACCGCTTGTCCCCAGCAGGGATGGAGCTTAACTGCGTATGAGGCCAAATCCGGGCGGCAACTCTGGCAATTTTGTCCCAGTGCGCGGGAGTTTCCCCAGTTAGATCTGAAACTGACCCACGGTATGCAGTTGTACCTCACACCGGAGCAGGTCTACGTTCCCTTAGTCATGTATGGTCCTCCCGGTAATGCAGTGAGCGATCGCCTGCTGACATTAGACATGGCCACGGGAACTCCAGCCTGGAACGTACCGCAAAATTTCTGGCAGTCACTCCCGTTTGATAGCACTCCTTACCTGCTGAATGGTAACCCTCAGGTCAATAAACGCAAAATTAGCAGTGAACTGTTTGGTTCCAGTGTCGTCGGCGTGGGCGATCGCGCTATTGTGCTGACAGGCAAACTCGACCAGCCAGTCACGTTACAGGCGTTGGCGGTAGCAACAGGAAAACCAGTCTGGCGTCGCCAACTCGCCGAAAACCTTCTAGCCGAATCCATTCGTTTAGGGCCAGTTGTCCGTAACTACCTGCTGGCGAATCAGCAACAGATTTTTCAGGTTAGTCCACTGAAGGGGATATTTGCCGTCAATGGGCAAACCGGTACGGTGCAGTTTTTTGTGGATGGGATCTTCTGGGGACGGACTCTGGTTACCGACACGGCATTTTACCAGTTTGGGCCAACGGCGATCGCGGCCTACGATGCCACTACCGGCAAACGCCAGTGGCAACACGCCGTTACTCCTCCTCAGGGAATGAACAATTTCTTTCTCCTAGGAGCGGTTGATCAGCAGACGGTTTATGCCCGCATTGAGCAGGCTCCGAAAAAGCAACCGAACACGACCATTCAAGTGATTGCCCTGAATCGGCAGGATGGTAAACCCAGATGGCAGAAACAACTGGACTATCCCAAGAATCTGGAGGTCGCCATTGACCCTGTCGTCAGTGCGGCAGGCATATCGCTGGTGGCAGCAAATTCTGACACACTCGACCAATCGGACTTGCAACTGGTCACCCTCGATGCTGCGACTGGAACTGTACGCTGGACGTTTCCCCTCAGAATTGCGGATGAATCACAACCCGTTATCCGTGTCTATGGCCTATTAGCGAGCAATCCTGCACAAATTTTTGTGAAAGATCGCGCTCCCCGCTGGCGACACTGGCTCACCCATTTCAATATTCGCTGAGGTGCATTACAAAGGATTGCGATCGCCCTGTTTCTTTTGCCGTCTGGGTTAAGACTGGAAAGATTGGTGGTGCTGCATAGCAGGCTGAATGGGGACGACGTTTCAATTCCGCCAACGCTTAATTTATCCCTGGAATCAGCAACGCCGCAAGATTTATACGGATGGATTAAAGACAATGGGGTTACGGCAGTGGTTCCGGGCGAAAGATCGGCTAGTGATTTGTATCCTATGCTTGGGAATTGGATTGGGGTTAGCCTTCTGGCAGGGATTTTCGGGGACACTTCCTACTCAGGCGATCGCGGCTGAACCCGAACTTCTGACTATTTATCAACCGCTGCAAACGATCCAATGGGAAGGCCCTTATATCAGTAGTAAAGGTGTTGCCTACTACGGACTGAACGAGTACCAGGGTACCGCCGGAGTGGTGGAATCTGATCTGGAAGCGGCCCGTTCTATGCGGGATACGCAACGAGAAGCGGAAATTCTGCTAAAGCTGGCATTACATGATTACCTGCAAAATAATTTTGACCGGGCGATCGTGGCCTACAAACAGGGGTTGACTGTCGCTAAGGCCAACGGGCACGATCAACTGGAAGGTCTGTTTCTGGCCAGTTTGGGATTAGTCTATGCCCAGAAAGGCATTTACCAGGAAGCACTGGAGTACCTGCATGACTATTGGGTGTTTGTTGGCAGACGGGGTGATCGTAAGGAGGAATCACGGCTCTTAAGCAATCTGGGAAATGCCTATTTTGGGGGAGATCTGTACTTAAAGGCGATCGAGTTTCACCAAAAACGGTTAGCACTGGCGCAACAAGTGGGCGATCGTCCCGGCGAAGGTCGGGCACTGGGCAATTTGGGTGTCGTTTACCAAGCCCTTGGCAATACGACCAAGGCGATCGCGCTCCACGAACAACAGTTGACGATTGCCCGCCAGGTTCAGGATCTGGTGGGGCAAAAGATGGCACTGGCGAACCTCGGTATTGCCTACCATACACAGGGAGACTATGCCCAGGCGATCGCCCATCAGCAACAACGACTGACCCTGGCCCAGCAAACGAACGACCTCAAAGCGACCGCTGAAGCCCTGGCAAATCTGGCTGGGGCAGAATACTTTTTGGGCCATTATGACCGGGCGATCGCCCTTTATGATCAGGCATGGCAACTGACCTGGGACAAGCTAAACGATGCCGATGTCCTGTATGGCTTACGTGGTAATCAGGGGCTCGCCTATTTTCAGAAGGGCAATGATGCTAAAGCGTTAGAGCTTTACCAGCAGTATTTTACCTATGTCTCGTCACGCCAGAACCGCCGGGGGGAAGGCGTTGCCAAAAATAATGCGGCGGCTGTCCGGTTTCGCCAGGGCAATTTGCCAGCCGCCGAAAAGGGATTACGGGAGGCGATCGCGGCCTGGGACAGTTTGCGATCTCGCTTGGGTTCCAACGATGCTTACAAAGTCTGGCTGTTTGAAACCCAGCAAGCCCCTTACATTAACCTGCAACGGGTACTCCGCCTGCAAAAAAAATCCGCTGATGCCCTGGAAATAGCCGAACAAGGACGGGCCCGTGCCTTTGTTGAACTGTTAGCCCGTCGCCGCGATCCTGACAAGCCACCGCGTATTCTTCCTCCAGTGCCGGTTCCCACTGTGACCAGCATTCAACAAGTTGCTCAAGCGGCGAATGCCACCCTGGTGGAATATTCCCTGATTGTGAAACCCATTAAAAACCAGAGCAAATTGCAGGCTCAGGAAACGGAGTTACTGGTCTGGGTGGTAGCGCCGGGAGGGACGATCGTGGGGCGATCGGTCGATTTGAGTGCGTTGCAACGACAGAACCTTACCCTCGCAGAATTGGTTAGCCGCAACCGTAACTTTATTGGTACGAACAGTCGGGGGTTGGGTGTGGTGGCAGTGAGTGGCACTCGTCAGGCTGGTGATCAAGGTATGGATGAATTGCATCGTTTACTCATTCAACCCATTGCCGATCTGTTACTGCAGGATGCTAACGCGCCAGTGATTTTCCTGCCCCAGGGAGCCCTCTTTCTGGTGCCCTTCGCAGCCCTTCAGGATACTAATCGTCGCTATCTGATTGAACAGCACACGACTTTAGTCGCCCCTTCCATTCAGGTTTTAGGCTTAGTGCAGCAAGCCGCAGGGAACAGAAACCGAGAGATAGGGAATCGGCCAACAGGTAGCCAAAAGGCAGGAACGCCTATCTCAACTCTCACGCCTGGCCTCATTGTCGGTAATCCCACAATGCCCCAGGTCACCCTGGCCGCAGGACAACCGCCCGAAACCCTACCGAGCCTCCCTGGTGCCGAAAAAGAGGCAAAAGAGATTGCCCAATTACTGGGAACTCAAGCAATGACAGGTAATGCCGCGACGAAAGCGACAGTTCTCCAGCAAATGCAATCGGCCCGTCTGGTACATCTGGCTACCCACGGTTTGTTGGATGACTTTACGGGGTTGGGCATGCCGGGGGCGATCGCGTTAGCACCTGGCGATCGCCAGAAAGCACTTCCCGATGACGGTTTGCTAACTGCCAGTGAACTGCTCGATCTGCGCTTGCCCGCTAATCTAGTGGTTTTGAGTGCCTGCGATACGGGGCGGGGCAAAATCACCGGAGATGGGGTGATTGGTCTGTCGCGATCGCTGCTCGCTGCAGGCGTTCCCAGTCTTGTGGTTTCTTTATGGGCTGTGCCCGATGCACCGACGGCATCGCTAATGACCCAGTTCTATCAACAACTCCAGCAGGGCCATGCGAAAGCACAGGCAATTCGACAGGCAATGCTGACTACCCTAAAGCAATACCCTAACCCACGTGATTGGGCGGCTTTTACTTTAATGGGGGTAGGTGATTAATTGCAGGCTTGTTCCCGTTCTTGCAAAAACGTCGTTACATTAATCCTGGTTACGCGTGGCTATTTTTAACCAACGGTCTGAAAAATCTACCGATGCCACGCAGTGTCCTGAACCTCCTAACACCCGCTTTGAGGACTTTCAGGAGGATGCTTGAACGGTTCTGTGGCTGTTAGCAAAAGTTTTAGATCTTTCACTCCCCCCTTAGAAAAAGGCACCTTTGAGTCCTTTGTCTAAGGGGGCTGGAGGACCTTACAGGTATTTGAAGCCACAACAGACATCACAGAATATTTGCAAACATGCTGTTAAATGCTCCAAAGATGCGATCGCGCACCCTAGACCCCCATTTCCCCCAGCCTTTTTAAGAGAGGTGTATTGTCTATTCCGATAATCTGAACCAATTAAACCTACAGTAGTTTCTACTATGTAAGCCTTTCAATTAAAAGCTGGTGACAAGACTCGAACTTGCGACCGGCTGATTACAAATCAGCTGCTCTACCAACTGAGCTACACCAGCATTTGCGATTAATTAGTATAGCAAAGGTCGGTGCAGTTTGACAGGGGCGATCGCAAAAATCGGGTAAATTGCGGCAATGAAAATCCCCAAAGATGTTGTCGTAAAATAAGTGCTTCATTTTGACATTCCTGGGCTAACGTGTATGCGAGGCATACATCACCTGTGATGAGGGGGGTAGGTAAACTTGCGGTTACCCGGTCGCTCCCCTGGTTTTCTGGCATCGTTGGTGTTGAGGAAGGAATGACAAATTCATCGCTTGTTCTATATCGACCATCTATTCTGGAATTGGCGCGAGGGGGAAATTTCCGCGCGATCGCCTACTGGATTAACAGCCTGTTAGGCCCCTACGGTATTTACATTCGGGCGGGAGCGAGTAAGTCCGGTCATTTGAATATCCTGGTTGATTTTCAGCAGCCCCGCAGGCGAGAATTTTACGTTGCATTACGGCAACAGCTGGTTCGGTTTATTTGCTATCGCCTCTGGACATTGAACTCCGAGCGAATTCGAGATGTGCGAATTGTTGCCCGTATTGCTGGTGAGCCGGATATTCTCTGGAAGCAAACGGTTCGCATTGCGACCCCTGCCAGTCGTGATGGTGGTCACCAAGGAGAGCGTTGGCGGCGTTTGGCCCGGCGGGGTAGTCACTGGCTGCGGTTCCTGGTGCTGCGCTCCGCATTTGTCAGTCGGCTAGCAGTTGCCAGTTTCTTCCTCTGTTACTGGTTAATTTATTGGGAGATCGCTGGCAGGCACACACCAGAACAGGCAACGGGTATTCTGTCCTTCAATGCGATCGCCGCCCAGGAGCAACCCTTTGAGCCATCGGTAAAAGGTCAGTTGCGGGCTGGCTCTCCCCTTATAACGACTGCCAATCCCACTGCTGCTAATAACAGTTTGGTGCAATTGGGTACAGGTATCCAACAGCAAACCACGGCCCAGACGATCGCCGATCAGTTCCAGGGTAAAATCGTTGCCCACGTCAACCCGGTGAATGGTGAGAAAGTGGTCGCCCTTACGTTTGATGATGGCCCATGGGACGGTACTACTGGTCAGGTGCTAGATATTCTCAAACAGTACGATGTCAAAGCAACCTTCTTCTGGGTAGGGCAGCAGATTCGTAATAATCCAGAACTGGCTAAACAGGTTGTTGCCGATGGACACGCGGGTGGTAATCATACCTGGCGACATCCAATGAATGATGTTGACCAACTAACAGCTGCCGATGAGGTTGGGAACACGGCCCGATTAATCTATGAGACAACGGGAGTTCGTACCAATCTATTTCGGCCGCCGGGCGGTAATCTGAGTGGCAGCATGGTGCCCTATGCCAAGCAGCAGCATAATATTGTCACTATGTGGTCGGTCGAGTCGGAGGATTACTATGTATCCGCTCCGATCATTGTTGATAATGTCCTGAAAGGTGTTCAACCTGGTGGAATTATTTTGTTGCACGATGGTGGGGGCGATCGCTCTCAGACCGTGCAGGCACTACCGCAGATCATTACTACCTTACAGCGCCAGGGGTATCGCTTTGTAACTGTGCCAGAACTCCTGGCGATGCATACAAAGGGTGATGTCGCTGGTACATTTCAGGAACCTGGACAGGCAGTACAGCCTCCCGTTTCGTCGGGCCCCGTTTCTTCAGATGGGGTTGCTCCTGTTCCCGCTGGAGCAATGGGGATACCCCCTAACTCGTCTTTTGATGCACCATCGTCCACGTCGTCTGTGACTCCGGACACCCAACTGCCCCAGCAGGAGGTGTTGTTACCGGTTGTTCCGGCTAACCATGACGGCAATAGCAGTAGCCCCACTGGAGCGAGTGGCAATGGTATGGTGCCTGACTCTATCCAACCAGTACCTGTTGAACCAGCACCGCTTGAACAGGTGCCAGTGAATGGAATTTCACCCATTCATACCGCACCCACGATCCCAGAGGCAGCGCCAACGATTTCTCCTGAAACCCGATTGCCAGTACCGGAGGATCATCAGCCCGCAGTGAATGATGATCGGTTGAATACGTTTCAGGAAGCACCAGTAAGCCAGTTGTCTGCTGGCATCTGGGGGTAATTCCTGCTGGGAACTTTAGCTACAACAAACCGTCTGGGAAGAACGAATTCAACCCTGGTGATGGATGGCGACGGCGCGTTGTGTCAGATACTCTGTGTCTAACTCTGGTCTGAGTGTTTTTACCAGAGAACTTTTTGTCATGCTTTTTTGAGAAGCGGTTCATCATTTTTGGGAGGCTACATAAATGGCTATGCGTAACGGATTTGGTAAGGTGGTGGCGACGGTTGCGGCAACGGCAATGGTGTTGGGGGCGATCGCTGATTTCTCCATGGCCCAAACCGCCCTTAAAGATGGCGATAACGTTGGCGGCTATGTCCAGAACTCGTCTGCTGCATTCACCTTTAGAAACCAATCGGCGAAAGGCTCGCCCTCCCAAAGTGCGCGGGGTGTACAGTATAACTTCACTGGCCAGCGGGGTGATTACATTGAAATTTCCGTTGACCCCGAAGATGGTAGTGCCCTGAAACCCATTCTGGTGCTGCTATCACCCGCCGGTAAGCAGGTTGCCTTTGATGACACCATGAGTCTGCTCCGGTATCGAGTACCAACAACTGGCACCTATCGACTGCTGGTTCTGGGTAAGAATAATACCCGGGGACGTTACACCCTCTCCATTGATGGTCTCTCCGGTGGTACGGCCCAGGTCTCTCAAGCAGACCAGATTATGAATGATGTGCTGCGGTTGCGAGTGATTGGTTGCGGTGTGCCCAATGTGGCGCGGATCAAAATTGGCAACGATGAACGTTGCACCAGAGATATTGAACCAGGTGTCTATACTTACGATGAGACCAATAAGCGGATTACCACCGTTGATACCCGTCGCGATCTGCTGGCTCAACGGTTACAGATGACAGTGTTAGATCGGTGTCCGTCACCCGCTACGTCGGTTGCTCAGATCACGATGACTGACCCCCAGGATGGCAGAGACTATACCTACTGCGCCACGCCCACCCGGTTTGTGAGAGCGGGTACCTATCGCTATAACGTCGCTGCCGATGAACTGTTGCCGACCACAGTGGCAACGACACCTACCACCCCAACGACACCTACCACCCCAACGACGCCTACCACCCCAACGACGCCCACAACTCCCACCCAACCCGACAGTAGACGGCAACTTTTACAAACTGAGTACGGTTTAACTGTTCTGGATAATTGCCCACCAGCGAGAACGTCATTGGTGGTTGTAGCCTTTCCAGAAGCGAATCAATCCTATGTGTACTGTGCCAATCCCAATCGTTTAGTGCGGGCGGGCGAATACACCTATAACAGCACGACTGGCAATTTGGAGGCGGCGAAACAGCCCGCTCCTGCCTGTACGGTTTCCGTTGGTGGCATCTGCTTAGTTAAGTAGTGTTAGCTACGTAGCGTCTGGCGATGGCGCAGGTCAAGTGAACTCTTATTACCTCAGTGGGGTCTAGCATCGGGTCAACCGTTCCTGGAACAATGGTTGCCTGCTATGCCCTACTGGGTGAGGGGTTCTCCGGTGATCGGCCTCTCTCTGCTCCTGGAAAAGAAGATGTTTGGTGGCAACATCAATAACCAGGATCGTGGATCAAATAAAATCGAATATTTAATCCCGTGGCGGGGCATTAGCGAAGCCTTAGCCTAGCCATGCCAACAGGCTATTGCCGTTAGGCTACACGGCTGTTTGCCTGGACAAAAAAGTAGTGAAGTTATTTAGTTCTCATTCCCAGCCATACTTCTGTCAAAACGATCATCTTAGAGTGGTAAGCTAACGAATGCACTCAAAATACTAGGATGACGTTAGATGACCGGGTCAACCCAGGTTCCCATTTTGCTCCGGGCTGCTCGTGGTGAAGCTGTAGAGCGTCCACCGGTGTGGATGATGCGGCAGGCGGGACGCTACATGAAGGTATACCGGGAGTTAAGGGACAAGTATCCTTCATTTCGGGAACGTTCTGAAAATGTAGATTTGGCGGTTGAAATCTCGCTTCAACCTTTCCGGGCCTTTCAACCCGATGGCGTAATTTTGTTCTCCGATATCTTGACGCCACTGCCAGGTATTGGTATTCCCTTTGATATCATCGAAAGCCGTGGTCCGGTGATTGACCCACCCATTCGCACGGCTGACCAGGTGAATCAGTTACGTTCGTTTGATCCGGAAGAGTCTCTTCCTTTCATTCGCGAAATTTTACAAATTCTGCGCCGGGAAGTGGGCGATCGTGCCACTGTTTTGGGCTTCGTTGGTGCCCCCTGGACGCTGGCGGCCTACGCCATTGAAGGTAAAAGCTCAAAAGATTACACCATTATTAAGAGCATGGCGTTTAATCAGCCTGCAATTTTACATACGTTTTTGGAAAAATTAGCAGACGCGATCGCCACCTACGTTCGTTATCAGATTGACTCTGGGGCTCAAGTGGTGCAAATGTTTGATTCCTGGGCCGGGCACCTCAGTCCCCAGGATTACGATACCTTTGCCCTTCCCTATCAACAGCGTGTATTCCAGCAGGTTAAAGCGACCCACCCGGATACTCCCCTTATCCTTTACATCAGCGGTAGTGCGGGTGTGTTAGAGCGGATGGGGCAGTCTGGCGCAGACATTGTCAGTGTCGATTGGACGGTTGACATGGCCGATGCCCGTCGGCGTTTGGGCGCTGATATCGGCGTTCAGGGTAATGTGGATCCCTGTGTTCTGTTTGGTTCGCAGGATCTCATTCGCGATCGCATTCTGGATACAGTTCGCAAAGCGGGCAACCGGAAACACATTCTGAATCTGGGACATGGTATTCTACCGAACACTCCCGAAGAAAATGCCGCCTATTTCTTTGAAATTGGTAAGCAAGCTGATCGGCTATTAGCTGTTCACGCCTAACCGGGTCGGTGGCGGGTGGCAAGGGGCGAGTGTCAGGTGGCAGGTGCATCCGGTATTGGGGATTCCCCATGCCAATCGCATGGTGCAAACTCATGTTGATCAATCATGCTCTTACCTGCCCCCTGCCCCGCAAAACCTGAAACCTGAAACCTGAAACCTGCTATTTATCTCAACTCCTGATGACATCCAAGCGGATTTTTGTGACTGGCGCGAGTGGCTGTATTGGTCACTATGTGGTCGAGGCTTTAATTCAAGAAACTAACCACGAGTTGTATCTGCTACTCAGAAATCCAGAGAAGCTGAAAGTTAACCACCAGGCTCGCCCTGGTATCACAATCCTGGCAGGAGACCTACGGGACATTGAGCAGTTTAGTTCGTTGTTGAAAACAATGAACGTGGTTGTCCTGATTGCGACGGCCTGGGGTGGTCCCCAGGAGGTTTACGATATTAACGTTGTGAAAACGTTGCGGCTGATGGAATTGCTTGATCCAGAGGTCTGCGAACAAGTAATTTATTTCTCTACGGCAAGTATTCTGGATCGCAACAACCAACTGTTGAAGCAAGCCGGGGAAATTGGAACGGACTATATTCGTTCTAAGTACATGTGTTTTCAGCAGCTTTCGCGACTGGCGATCGCCCCTAAGATTACGACGCTCTTCCCTACCC
>CAZGDE010000148.1:0-15224 GCA_964524315.1 uncultured bacterium | reverse complement strand
CGTCCAGTTGAAATCGCTGATCCGTAAGCCAATGGAACCAATCTCCAATACTGGGTTATAGCGAATGATAAACCCATAGGCACGGCGGCTAATTTCCAGAATATAGTCGGTACTGATTTGTTCCCGCGTATCCAGATTGAGTGAGGTTTGGATGGTGAGCCGAACTGGGCCATAAATTTGTTGGGTAAACGCCAGGATCAGAACCCGGTTATCCACCGTTCGGTCAAACAGGAAGGGAGATTCCCCTGAACCCGCAACCTGGTAATACCCAACGCTAAAGGCCGTGTAGTCAAAAAACGGACGGGAAAAATGCCCAAACTGGCCATACAGCGTCACACTACCAATCAAATCATTCTGGCTGTCTCCATTGGTATAAGCACTGGTCACCCCCACTAAACCCACGCCCATACTGATGTAGGGGAAAATGGGGTTAGGCGTATAGCGCAGTCCGGCATCGGGAGTGGCCGGGAGTGGTTTTCCTTGCCACAAATAAAATCCCCGCGTGAGTGTTACCGCACCCTGAAAGCGCCCCAGATTGATCCGGTTGTTATCCCGATCGGCATCCAACAGGTCAAGGCGATCCGTATCGGCATTCACGTACTGGAAACCCGCCTGATAACGTAACGCAATGCCCGTGTTGCCTATGGGGACAATAGGCGAAGTTATAATGGCTCCCAAGCTACTCTGCACGGTCTGGAAACCGAGCGAACCATTGAATAAGCGATCGCGGTAACTGTACTCCAAGGCCAGGTTATGGGTACCGACTACCTGGCGATACCGCGCACTGGCACGTAGATTCGCCTCATACTCACCCAGGTCCAGGCTTGTCAGGGCGGCATACCCCCGGAACGTAGCACGGGGATTGAAATCATATCGCAGTTTGGCGACAGCCCCAAAGTTATCGAGATCGGTCAAACTGTCACTGTCAAAAATTGCCCGCTGAATGTAGATCTGGGGGGAGATGGTAAATCGCAGTTTGGGCGTGGTAATTAGATTAAACGGACGCTGGATAAATACACCACCCCGTTCCTCATTATCAAATCCAAACTGGAAAAGGGGCGGTTGGCGTTCGCCCCGGTCAATGATCGTGCGTGACAGCGGCAGGGGAAGTGTTACTCGCTGGTCAAACACAAGCCGTGGATACTTGGCCCGTAGTTCATCTTGCAGGGGGTTCAAGCGCGTCAGCGTTGCCTCATCCGCTTCCAAAATCAGTTGGGGAGGGGAAAAGGGATCATTTGTGATCTTGATATTTTTAGCAACCCAGCCACCAGGGGTAAAGTCAATTTGCTGGGCTTCAAAACGTAGCCGCCGCAACTGCCCCCCCGTGGGTAAGGCCCCAGGAACCCGTTTCACATCACGTCCAAACCCAATCCCAACGGTAGCAGCCCCCGGACTACTCACATTCTGGGTGGGTTGATTAGCAGTGACGCGATCGCTCAACGGTCGTCCAATGGGGGATGGGGCCAGTGGATCGGCGACTGCCGTGCCAAAATCGCTTCCCGCGCCTGGAAGGAAGATTTCTCCCCTGGCATTAAAGATCGTGCCAATGCCCTGAATAAAGTTGTATTCAAGCCGTTGCCCCCGTAAGACCTGGTTACCTCTGGTCAGGGCCACATTGCCTTCGGCCACAGCAACCCGGTTGTTCAAGTTCACCTGCAACCGATCAGCATCCAGTAAACCACCCTGGTAACGCATGGTTACGTTGCCCTCGGCGGTGAAAACCTGGCGTTGCTCATCGTACTCCTGGCGATCGGAGTTGAGTTCTACCGATCTGGTTGCAGCATTGGTATCCGGTGGAGGGCTGTTTGGCAGGAGGGGATTGTCGACAGCAGGCAGGCGACCGGGAACGGAAAGAACCGTCCCCCCCTCATCCTCCGTTGGCGATCGCTGCCCCCCCGGTACAGGCACAATGGGTGGTGGTAACTGCTGATTGGGCGAACGGTTAGGCGAAGGTTGCGTCGGTGTCTCACCGGGTAAAGGAGGAGTAAGCACCTGACCAGTCAGCACGGAATTGGGTGAAGACTGCCGGGGCGATGCGGATGGAGTGGGTGAAGATGTAGTGGTTTTACCGGCCTGAAAGGCTTTGACCGATGCCTCTAAACCCTCTCCTAAGCCATTCAAAATAATGGCCTGGTTCAGCCCCAGAATTACATCTGACTCACCTGTTGAGGATAGCCCACTTGTCATGCCAGTAAACGAGTAGACCGTTGTCGGCGGTACTGGGGCCTTACCCGAATTGGGTGTACTGACACGGCTACTAGCCTGTGAAGCCCCCCCATTTACCCCAATTAAGTTTGGCAACGAAGGAGTTGCCACCTGGTTAGGAACTAGGGGAACGACAGGTTGCTGAACAGTGGCTCGTTGTTCCACTGGTTGGCCAACGTAGCGCAGAAAACCAGTTGTCGAAGCGGTTCCCAAAAGCGCCGCCTTTGACTCACCAGCTTGTTTGACAAAATCAGTCGCTGCAACCGGAATGGATGTAACCGCCGCAGGAGCAGAAGCCGATGAAATCGATTGGGGTTGAATGCTCGTATCAGCGACCTGTCGAGGAGCCAGTTGCGAAACTGCCGCAGAATCAGAATGACGAGTTTCTTGAGGTGGAGACGCAACAATTGTTGGAGGCGGTTCGGGGGGCGAAGCCAGGTAAGGCATACTTCAGAAACGTGACACGAACAGGCAGTCTGGATACGTTGACTCAGCCTAGTTGACTCAATCTAAACGTTGACTACTATACAGTTGACTCACTCTACAAGAGAAGAGGCAGCAATTACTGCTGCCCCCTATTCAACCACAGACTTTATCTTCCAGGCACTACATAAGAACTTTTCGTTGTCTGGAGCTATATACAGATAACGCCGTCTCGAAAGAATTTTCCCTCTCTGAAAGGATCACTCGGCACTAATGCCCCAATTCCTAGAGGTAGTGAGTCCCGGCTGAAGCCTGTGGCACAAGTTCAGATTATCTATTCCAGATCACGCCGCTTGGGATTGCGGGAAGGGTCGTTGGACAAGAAGCCAAAGACGAACAACGCCACAAAGAAAGAAACGACGAGGTAAACAGCAATTTTGAGGGTGACCATATCAATATCTCCAGAGGTCTCAAACGTTAATGATCTATATGCCAGAAGGAGAAGGCAGAAACCTTCTGCAACAATTGCTTAATCTATTAACTCATAAAACTAGCCCCCAATCATTCGTTTGCCCCGACAAGGAGATATAGGCGAGCTGTTTCATGTCGTGGTGCAACTTGCTCCTATAGGGCAGGAAGCGATCGCCCAACGCTCACAACAGGGTTACTTTAGCCTACTCCTTGCGCCCAAAGCCCCGCATTCTCATAAATGATTGAGGACGGCCATAGTATGAAGATTTGGTAAAAATAAAAATTTGCTGGCATAATCCGAACTGTAAATGGTTCATGATGCATCGTGAGGATTAGTTAAGGATAGATGCCGTATTTAGGGGGATAGTATTGGTCTACCGGGGTAACTTCACGCTGTATCATTAGTAAGGCTTATAGTTAAACGCTTAAGAGTGCAAAAGTTTGATGGGTTAATGGCTTATCTCTTCGCAGGTAATTGCGTCATAGCCATTTTTTTCAGGTTTTTCAAGGTATTTTCTAAGAGTAGATTTCCAATCTAGTTCTGGTGGGTAGACTCTCAACTATTTGCGATTGGCGAAGATGACTAACAATCCAATTGTCAGCGTCATTATGCCCATGTTTAATGCCGAAGCATTTGTGCTGGCGGCTCTATCCTCCATCATGGGACAGTGCGGTATTCCCTTAGAGATTATTGTGGTCAATGACGGTTCAACGGACGCCTCTTTAGACAAAGTCAAGTCAGTCGCAATTGACGATAACCGCGTGCAAGTCGTGCAAAGTCCCCAGCGCCAAAGTATTGCAACAGCATTAAATGCAGGTCTAGCAGTGGCCAAGGGAGATATTGTCATGCGGTGTGATGCCGATGATTTATATCCCGCCAGACGAATTGCAAAACAGGTAGAGTGGCTACAACGCAATACGGAATTCGATGCCATCTGTAGTGATTACATGGCAATTGATGCCAGTGGGCATCCAATCATTACCTTTAACTGCGGCGAAACTGCTGAAGAAATCACGCAAGAACTGCGTAATGGAGTAACCCGCACTCACTTTTGTACCTTTGCAATTCGAACACCCGTTCTACGAAAATTGGGTGGGTTCCGGCATTACTTTCATACATCTGAAGATATTGATTTGCAACTGCGGCTGAGCGAGTCCTGCCGGGTCTGGTACACGCCTGACATCTATTATCATTACCGCATTCACGATGCCTCCATCACCCATACCTGTAGTGACGTTGAGCGCAAGTTTTTTGAGAACAAGGCTCGCGAATTTCAACGGCAACGACACGTTTACGGGCAAGATGATTTGCAACAGGGCCACCCACCCACTCCACCAAACCGGGTTGACGCACCACCATTAACCGCTTCTGAACATTTGCAAAATTTATTGCTGGGACGGGCCTGGAAGGAACACATGCGGGGACGGAAGCTACAAGCCTTCTACACGGGTATGCGATCGCTAATGCTATGTCCCAGTAATTCGACGGTCTGGTTCAGCGTGATGGCCTTAGTGATGAAACCAGCCGGAAAGCAATTCTAGACTCAGCCAGACCCATTACTAAAACCATACGAAGGGGTCACTGATGCCAGGGATGAAAGCAGGATGAGTTGAAACTTCGTTCCCAGTCATCCTGCCATTCAGCACAACCCCATACAAAAGCCAATCCTTTAGCTAATTGTGGGCATTGGCTTGACCGCAGCACAGGCAAGTAACTTCCAGCCATCAAGTCGCAATGGGCGAATGGCGATCGCCTTCCATCCATAAATAAAAGCGGTTTGCCGTTGCCGACTGCTAAATGCCCACCAACCATAGCGCAGCATGAAGTGATGGCGCGAATCGGGATCAGCCGTAGGTCGCCAGAATTCGCCGCCCGTAAACGTACCTTCAATCCCCCGTCGTTGCCATGCCCGTTCACAGGCCGCCTTCGCTTTCTGCTGCTGAAGCATTTGTTTTTGCTCACTAACCGAACCATTGTGAAAGCGGTACTTCAGCACTGGCTCATCCAGGTTAGCCAATTTGCCAACCTCGCCCAGCCGTAACCAGAGGTCGAGGTCTTCTGTTGGCATCAGATCCGGGTCGTAGTCACCGACCTGAGCGATCGCCGCCCGCCGGAACATGGCGCAGGGATGGCAAATGGTAGTATGTCCGCCCAGGGAAAGACGCTGGTTTTCCTCATCCTCAGTCGGCATGCTCAGATGATGCAGTAACAGGCGATCGCAGTCATCAATGACCTGATACGCCCCCCCAACACACACAAATTCTGGGTTTGCTTCCAGAAAGGCGACCTGTTTGGCGAACCGTTCCGGCAAAGCAATGTCATCGGCATCCATGCGGGCAATGTATTTGCCAGTTGCCTTTGCCAGCATTTCATTGAGTGCTACCACATAGCCCGTATTGGGGCGACTGATGAGACGGATGCGGGGATCGCGGGCGGCATAGTGTTGCAAAATGCTGCGGGAGCGATCGCTAGAACCATCATCAATAATCAAAAACTCAAAGTCGGTAAACGTCTGTGCCAGAATACTTTCGACTGCCTTTGCCACGTAGCGATCGGCATTGTAAACCGGCATGATGACGGAAATGACGGGTGCTTCATCCATCCGATGATCCATCAGAGTTCACCTGCTGGTAAGGGTTTAAGGGCGGCACAGAAGAGCAACTTCCAGCCATCGGGCACCCACGGATAGAGGGCGATCGCCCGCAAACCATACTCCAATGCTGCCAACCGTTCCCGACTGTTGAACGCCCACCAACCATAGCGCAGCATAAACTCATGGCGTGAGGCCCGACTACTCCGGGGTCGCCAGCCACAGACCGCCGTAGGTTGGTAGCGGGTGGTAATCCCCCGGCGTTGCCATGCCCGATCGAAGGCGGTTTGAATTTCGCTCAGGGCGGCATCTTTGTTGCGATCGCAAATCGATTGAGAGTGAATCCGGTACTTCACCACGGTCTGGGGCACGTTCGCTAACTGCCCAATGTCACTCAGTTTCAACCACAGATCCAGGTCATGGGCAGTGGGTAATGCCTCATCATAGCCACCGACCTGCAAAATAGCAGACCGTCGCACCATCGCCGCTGGGTGCAAAAAACTGGTGTTGCCCTGCACCAGTAATGCTTGAATTTCCTCATTTGAGCAGGGCAGGGGAATCCGGGTTAACCGTCGCCCCCGTTCATCAATCAACTCAAAGGCACCACTCACCCAGACAACATCGGGGTGTTGCTGAAGAAACGCTACCTGCACCGCCAAACGGTCGGGCAGGGCAATGTCATCGGAATCCATCACAGCGATCAGTTCGCCCTGAGCCTTTTCCAGTAGCTCATTGCGGGTTTTGGGAATGCCCCGGTTCTCGCGGTGGATTACATGAATCCGCTGATCCAGCGCTGCGTATTGGTCCAGAATGGCAGGGGAGCGATCGCGGGAACCATCGTCAATAATGATGAACTCAAAATTTTGGTACGTCTGGTTGAGAATACTGTTAACCGTTTGTCCCAGGTATCGCTCACTGTTATAAACCGACATTAAAACGGACACAAGCGGCGTCTGATTCATGATGGCGTTGGCTCCGGTAAGCGTTTGATCAGGGCACAGACGAATAAGCGCCAGCCTTCCTTGTCAAAGGGTAAGGTCGTGACGGCACGCCACCCATAGGAGAGGGAGGCGAAGCGATCTCCCTGGTTGAAGAACTGCCAGCCGTAGTGCAGGAGGTAAGCGTGGAGCGTGGGGCGATCGTAGGGTCGCCAGGGTTTGTCAGCGCAGAACTGGCCCTGAATACCACGGCGTTGCCAGGCTTGTTCACAAGCTTGACGCACTAATGCGATCGCTCGAAATTGGTGAGTGCCTGTGATGGAATCCGTGCGTTGACGATACTGGACTAATGCCTGGGGCAGATTCGCTAGCTCGCCAATCTCACCCAGTTTCAGAAATAAATCGACATCTTCAGCCTGGGCCAAAGTCTCGTCATAGCCACCGACCTGCATAACGGCCACTCGGCGCATCATGGTTGATGGGTTATTAATTAAGCATTGCCCTTGCAGCATCAACCTCTGAATTTCTGTGTTGGTCTCTGGGACAGGAGGCTGCCCAAGAAAGCGTCCCGCCTCATCAATCCAATCCTGGATACTCCCCACACAAACAACCTCAGGATGCTGTTGCAGAAAATTCACCTGTACCATCAAGCGATCGCGCCTCGCAATATCATCCGCATCCATCACTGCAATGAACTCACCGTTGGAGTTTGCCAGCAGTTCGTTGCGGGTTTTCGGGATACCCCGATTTTCCCGACTGATGAGACGAATACGAGCGTCCTTGGCGGCATATCGTTGCAGAATTTTCAAGGAGCGATCGCGGGAACCATCATCAATAATGACGAACTCAAAGTTCTGATAGGTCTGGTTGAGAATGCTTTCAACCGCCTGCACCAGGTACCGTTCACTGTTATAAACCGCCATTAATACGGAAACAAGAGGATACTGATTCATGACGGCTCCGGTTGCGGTAAGCGTTTCACCAGGGCACACACAAACAGACACCAACCTTCTTGATTGAACGGTAGGGTAGTGATGGCACGCCAACCATAGGATATCGAGGCAAAACGATCGCCTTGTTGAAAAAATTGCCAACCATAGTGCAGTAAATAAGCGTGGAGCGACGGGCGATCGTAGGGCCGCCAGGCACCAACTCCGCCCCACTGACCCTGAATGCCGCGCCGTGCCCAGGCCCGTTCAGCTGCAATCCGGCGAAATTCCACCTGCTCCAGTTGCTTCCTGCCACTGATCGACTGGGTATGTTGGCGATACTGCACAAGGGTTTCTGGCAAGTTCGCTAATGTCCCAATTTCCCCTAACCGTAGAAACAGATCTAAATCTTCCGCCTGGTCAAATGATTCGTCATAGCCACCAACCTCGACAACGGCCGCCCGACGAAACATGGCTGTCGGATGATTGATGGTTGTACACCCACCGAGCATTTGCTGCTGGATTTCCGCATCTGCTTCCACCTCCGTCTGGTGTCGCAAAAACCGACCAGCTTCATCAACCCAGTCCTGGGCACCACCGACACAAACAACATTTGGGTGCTGCCGCAGAAACTCTACCTGGTGTTCTAGACGAGTTGGCGTAGCAATATCATCTGCATCCATCACAGCAATAAACTCGCCGGTGGCGTGCTTAAGTAATTGGTTGCGAGTTTTCACAATGCCACAGTTTTCCTGATTGAACAGATGGATGCGGGAATCACTGGCGGCATAGGTTTTCAGGATTTTGAGCGTTCGATCGGTGGAGCCATCGTCAATAATAATCAGTTCAAAATCCTGGCAGGTTTGTCGCAAAATGCTCTCAACTGCCTGAGTCACGTATCGCTCAGAGTTATAAACTGCCATTAAGACAGATACCAACGGGGAAGAATTCATCCTGCATTAGTCTGTGGTAAGGGTTTGATCAGGGCACATACTAATAATCGCCAACCATCTGAACTCAGGGGAAGTGCTTGAATGGATCGAATACCATAGGCGATCGCCGCCCGTCGCTGTCCAGTATTAAAAAAATTCCAGCCATACTGCAACATAAACTGGTGTCGGGAAACAGGATCGACGGGTCGCCAAGGTGCAGTTGCGGTAAACGTGCCCTCAATCCCCCGGCGTTTCCAGGCTGCTTCGCAGGCCCGCCGTTTCTGGTAATTCTGTTCTTGCTGCTTGCGTTCACTCACTGACTGGTGATGCTGACGATACTGCAAAACGGTGTCCGGTAAATTTGCGAGTTTACCAACTTCACCCAGTTTGAGCCAGAGATCCAAATCCTCTGCTGGCCAGAAGGCTTCGTCATACCCTCCCACTTGCAGAATCGTGTCCCGACGAAACATAGCCGAAGGATGGTTAATCGGAGTCATGCCTGCTAGCGCAAAGCGTTGAATTTCGTCATCGTCTTCACCGAGCAACAGATGACTGAGCACCCAACCCACTTCGTCAATTAAATCATAGGCACCGCCAACACAAACAACGTCAGGGTGTAGGCGTAAAAATTCGACCTGGCGGGCAAAGCGATCGGGCATGGAAATGTCATCCGCATCCATGCGGGCAATCAATTCCCCCCGCGCCTCCAGGAGCATCTGATTCAACGTCTTAACCAAGCCGCGATTCGGTTGACTGGTCAGTTTAATCCGGGAATCTTGCGCGGCATAACGTTGCAAAATCTTCAGTGAGCGATCGCTGGAACCATCATCTGTAATTAACAACTCAAAATCAGCAAATGTTTGCGACAGAATACTCTCGACTGCCTGAGCAACATACCGTTCAGCGTTATAAACCGGCATTAGAACTGAAATCGCAGGCTGACTACTCATAAATTAAGTAACTAATACATGGTGATGGTTTAAGCAATGCGGTTCCCAATAATTTCCAATTTTGCATTGATATGGGTTTCAGGCCAATCGCTCGCCAACCACAGTTCGCCGCTGTTGACCGGAAACCTTGGTTAAAAGCCCACCAACCATATTTGTGTAAAAAGGCGAGTTGAGAGTCGCGATCGGGCAAGGGCCGAAACCAGACATCGGGAACATCGTAACGACCTTCAATGCCTCGCCGTTTCCAGGCACGCCGACACGCTTCCTGTGCCATCTCTTGCTGGTAAAGGGCATTTTGGGCACTGACCGAATTGGGATGAAAGCGATACTGCAACACAAACTCGCGCAGGTTTGCCAAATTCCCAATTTCGCCAATGCGCAACAGCATGTCCAGATCTTCGACCGTGACCATGGTATTATCGTACCCGCCAATTTGTCGCAGGGCATCACGCCGGATCATGGCACAGGGATGATTGATAATCGTGCTACCGGAGAGAATGCGTCGCTGGATTTCCGCATTATCCTCTGGCATGGTTGCCCGCGAGACGAGCCGTCCTGCGGGATCGATAATTTCGTAATCACCCCCCACACAAACCACATCCGGATGCTGCTGGAGAAATTCGACTTGATGGGCGAGACGCTCTGGTAGGGAGATATCATCCGCATCCATGCGGGCGAGGAACGTGCCTTTCGCCAGATCTAACATTTCATTCAGCGTTGCGATCAGTCCCCGATTTTCGCGGCTAATCAGGCGAATGCGGTTGTCTCTGGCAGCATAGGTCTGGAGAATAGCGGGAGAACCATCGGTGGAACCGTCATCAATAATAATCAGTTCAAAATCAGTGAAGGTTTGTGCCAGAATGCTGTCAATCGCCGGCGCAACGTACTTTTTGGCATTGTAAACCGGCAAGAGAACGGAAACGATTGGCGCTGCAACAACTGGATCATTCATGGTGATTCCGGTTTAGGTAGAGGCTTGAATACGGAGTAGGCAAGCAGCTTCCAGGCGTTGCGCCCGATGGGACGAATGGCGATCGCCCGTCTGCCACAGCGTCTCGCGACATCCCGTTTACCTGCCCAGAACCCCTCCCAACCACGCTGCAACCAAAAGTCATACTGTTTCATATGATCTGCAGGTTGACGAATAAATTCCCCTTGAATGCCCCGTCGTTTCCAGGCATTCTGACAGGCTGTTAAGGCATCCTGACTCTGCTGTGCCTGTTTTGCATTAGTCACAGACCGATTGTGTAAGCGGTACAGCAACAAAGATTCCGGCAGGTTTGCTAGTGCCCCAATCTCGCCTAACTTTAGCCACAAATCCAGATCAATCGATGTTTGCAAGGTTTCATCGTAGCCACCAACGGCAATCATGGGCGATCGCCGCACCATTGCCGTCGGATGATGCAGCAGAGAGATACCTCCCACCATGAACCGTTGCAACTCTCCATCACTTTCGGGCATAGGGCAATGACCAATCAAGCAGCCATTTTCATCAATCCAGTCGAGCGAACTACCCACACAAACGACATCAGGATGTTGTTGAAGAAAACGAACCTGACGTTCAAACCGCTCTGGCAAAGCAATATCATCAGCGTCCATCACGGCAATGAATTCTCCCTTTGCTTGCTGCAACATTTCATTCCGAGTTTTAGAAATGCCTCTGTTATCATGGCTATTCAAGCGAATGCGTGAATCTTTCACCGTGTAGGATTGCAGAATTTTGAGGGATTGATCCGTAGACCCATCGTCCGTGATTAAAAATTCGAAATCCGTGAATGTCTGGCTAAGAATGCTATTGACTGCCATCTTTAGATAGCGATCGTTGTTGTAAACAGCCATTACAACACTAATCGAGGGAAAAACCATACTCACTTCTGGATTTGTAAAATTACTGTCCCTTTTTCATTACCAGGCATTGACACTACGGAAAAATTAAATTCCTGCTTCCATTGCTCAATAATTTTCTGCTCATCCTCCCTATTAGCATCATCCATAACAATAATGGCGCGATCGCTCAGTAGTTCATACAGCACAGGTAGCGCAGGATACCGGGATAGGGGTTGCAAATGGCCCGGCGGTCCATCAATTACCAGCAAATCAATTTTTCCTGGCAACTCAGAACGTAATCCATCAATGCCATACCATTGCCAGGACTGGTCATTAACCAGGGTTTTTTGCAGCGGTGCGTAAATAATCTTGGCAACCTCAGCCAATTGATGATGCATGACTTGATTTATAGAGGCTTTAGCATATGCTTCTTCATGGTCTAGCGAAATTACTCTGCTGCTCTTTGAGGCTTGTAAACAATACCCCATTACTAGCGTCGAAACACCACTTCCCAGTTCAACCACTACCTTGGGTTGGTACTCATAAATTAATGCCAATAGCTGTTTCGCAAAATCAGGAGAAATTGCCCAACCCCGCATGCTTGGTAGGGGGTGATTTAGTTTGAGCAAGGCAAAGATAGAAAACAGCGCTTCTAGTTGCTGATAATCGTTTGCCTGGCATAATTGTTGTCTCGTTAGCACCGTCTCCACCTGTGCTGATTGCTCCTCCATGAAGCGCCGTGTTCGATCATAAATCTCGACCTGTACAGCCAGCAAAAGCGTTAAAAAAGCCGGTAGCAACACGATATACGCATTTTGGTGTAACAGAAGCCACCCTGAAACTGAAAGCAGCACCATTACAATGAATGAGATCGTGCTGATTACAATGGTGCGTGAGCTAATTCGTCTGGTGTTTTGCGGTGAGTGTGTCATTTCTCTCCATCGACTTTTGCTCATTTCCACGACAGATCAATTTCCACATTCGAGACTGATTAGAATGTTGATTTGCTCATTCTACCGTTTGACTTAACGCCAAACGCAATATTGCATCATGCTGGTTTCAGCAGCATCAAAAGCAATCATTTTGCCTTTTTGCAAATAAACTGCCTCTTTGCACATCGAGAGAATTGCTTGCGGATATGGGAAACCAGGATGAATGCAATCCCTTTTTCTCCTAATTCGTGTAAGCGACGGTGGCACTTTGCCAAAAATTTAATATCACCCACCACCAAGGCTTGATCAATTAACAACACATCTGGATCAGTGTGAATTGCCCAGGCAAAACTGAGACGGGCAACCATGCGCGAACTGTAACTATGGACGGGAGAGCCCAGTGCGTCTCCAATTTCGGCAAAATCGATCACCGCATCAAAGCGATCATCAATTTCCTGAGTAGATAAGCCTAGAATTGACATATTGCCATAAATATTTTCTCGGCCGGTCAGGATGGAATTAAAACCAGCTCCTAGTGCAATCAAGGGTGCTAGACGCCCCTTAACCCTTACAGACCCTTGCCTTTCCTGACCAAACTTGCGAAATAAGGACTTCCGAGCACATGGATTCATGGTTTCAATCAAAACCACATTAAAGGGAGATTGTTCTTGATGCCAGAGTTTACCAATTAGTTGACTAAACCCGGTATCATTTTCTGAACCTCCTACTTTCACATCCTTCAACATCTGTAATCCATCGCCTTTTAATTGGGTAAGTTTTGACTAGCAACCACCAAAAAACAACAAATTACGCCCGCTCAAGAACATTAACTTTGGCAAACCTATAAAGAGCTCTCAGTTGAAAAGATGAATCTCACAAACGTACTTGAATCCCACATTAAGGCATAGAATAGACAACTCAGCTTGGAGTAAAAATTACGTCGCCAACCTAGTAAATCAGACCAACGAAAAAACTGCTGACTAATTAAACAGGCAAGCTGTTTGGCCATCCACTTCTTTTCCCACATAAGTTCTGATTTATTTAAGAATGCCAAATAAATCTGACGTAAGCTTTTCTGCAGCATTCCAGGAGTCATCTGCATCAATGCCGGGAAATGAATATTCTGGTCAGGTAGTGCCCAAAATGCCTTTAAAGCCCTTACCACTTCCGTATCAATATTTGTATGGAGCAAATGCTCAATATTAAGTTTTGATTGCACTAAAGAAGAGTCTACTTGCTTGGAAGAGTTGGTTGAGGAAATACTATTCTCGTGGCTACGATATTTCAATAGAATTTCAGGCAAAATATCAATTGAACCAATATTTGCCAGACGACTCCAAAGGTCATAATCTTCGATATGTAGCTTTGCTTCTGAATAACCATCTAGTTTCAAGGCTACGGCTTTCCTAAACATAACCTGACTATGACCAGCAAGACGGTTTTGAAATAGTAAATACCAGGCTACTAAACCAGGATGGCACGATCGCCGTAGTTCATATAAATGCTTGCCCTCAAAGTCAATGATTTCGAGATTACAGGAAACCAGGACAGTTTCTGGGTGTTCCTTAAGTCGTTGAACTTGCTTCTCGAAGCGCTGGGGCAAAGATATATCATCCGCATCCTGACGGGCAATATATTCCCCTTGCGCCAGACTTAGACCTTTATTTAAGTTTTGGATAATCCCCAATCTAAACTGATTGGTGAAAAGTTTAATTCGCTGATCTTGACGAGAATAATCTGCCAAAATCTTAGCGGTTTGATCACTGGATGCATCATTAATAATAATGAACTCAAAATCTGTAAATGATTGGTTCAGTACACTTTCTACAGCTTCCGCCAAGTATGGCTCGCCGTTATAAACCGGCATAACAACACTGATTTGAGGTGAAGCAATTGAGTGCGGTAATGCCCTATTAGTCATGAAATTAACTCTCAATTCAGGGATTGCAAACGACTAGCCAAATTCCAGACTCTAGGCTGATAAAATAAACTTCGACCGATACTTTGCTGAGATTGAACAGTGAATCGAAAGCCTTCCACAGAATCTAGATTATAAAGAGGGCCTTGATGCGCATATATATTCATCGAATATATACCCAGGTTCAACCCTAGATAGGGCATTTGCACCTGCACTTCATGTTTACCCACAGATAAGTGCAACGCTTGTTGATCTTTATAACTATTTAAGTTAAGAACTGTCTCTCCTGCAGACGCAACCGCATCAATAACAACCGTAAAGTAAACGTCTTCGATCTCCTTAAAGACCTGACATTGGATGCATAAAGATGTTGGTTCACCTGTCAACGGTGTCTCTAGAATGTCACCCCGATCATTCCGAAAAAAGATGGAATCAATTAGCAGACCTGAACTACTATCAACGATTGCTCTAGAGAAGAAGGCAGATTCTTTGCCCTGTGGGACTCCGCCCAGGAATAGATCTTGCTCATACCGAGTCATCACAGCAGTCGTTTCACCAAAGACAACAATTTCCCCTTGGCGCAAATAAAGGGCCGATTGACAGACCGTTAGAATTTGATTTGGGCTATGACTAACCAGAATAAAAGACGTTCCATTTTGCCTTAATTCATTTAACTGCCGGAAACACTTACCACGGAACTTAGTATCTCCAACAGCCAGAACTTCATCAATCAGCAAAACATCTGGTTGGGTATAAATGGCACAGGCAAAACCAAGACGGGCTGCCATGCCAGAACTGTAACTATGGAGTGGGGCATTGATGGCGTCCCCAATTTCAGCAAAATCTACAACTGCATCATAAAGTTGTTTAATTTTTTGATCGGATAATCCTAAAATAGACATGTTAACGTAGATATTTTCTCGCCCTGTCAAAATAGGATTAAACCCAGCACCGAGCGCAATTAGCGGTGCCACTCGTCCTTTCACTCGCACGCTTCCGGTATCAGGACGGATTAATCCGCTGATAATTCGCAGGAGGGTGGTTTTGCCGCTACCATTGGCCCCAATGAGGCCGATTGCTTCGCCCCGCCGAAGTTGGAGTTTAACAT
>CAZGDE010000147.1:0-15343 GCA_964524315.1 uncultured bacterium | reverse complement strand
TCCAAGTTCCGTGTCTGGGAGAGAGGGATTGAGGGTGAGGGCAAAGCAGATTGATGCACAACAAGTTTCTTGAAGCTGCACTAGTGAAATACCCGTCGTTCCAACTGGTAGAGTTGCTGAATGTGTTTAGCTGTTTGGTTGGGTTTTCTCCAACCCAGATCAGCCGCTGGTGGTTGAGAAACAGGCTGTTCTGGTGGAATGTGCGCTTCACTCAGTTGACGCTCGACATTACCGGGAGAAAAAGCATGACGCAGAAAATTGGCGTAAAACATGGCTGGAATCCTTTCGCATGGAGGTGTGTGAGGGATGGAACCAGCGATTGAGGGAAACCTCAGTGGTTCCAGTAACGACTGATTGAGCAAATGCCTCAAAGCTGCCATTGCGTAGCTGCATGGTTTCGCCTCCTTAAATTTGGTTAATTTGGATCTGCAGCCCCAAAATGGTGCGGCAGACATTATTGATGGTATAGAAAGTAGCTTTTGCTTTCCCTCGCCTGACCCGTTCGCCCAGGTGGATGATTTATTCCTGACCTGTTCCCTACTTCTTGCCGACCATGTTGCCCAATACGTTTCAAGCTTTACTGGTCGAACAAAACGACACGACTCAATTTGGGCGACGGGTTGCTGAACTGGCGATCGCCCAACTGCCAGCCGGTGATGTGGTTGTGCGGGTTCATTACTCATCGTTGAATTACAAAGATGCCTTATCCGCAACCGGGCATCCAGGCGTAACGAAGGTATTTCCCCATGTCCCCGGTGTGGATGCGGCTGGAATCGTTGTCACAAGTGCCGATCCCCAGTTTCAACCGGGTATGGCAGTCCTGGTGAATGGGTTTGATCTGGGAATGAATACCTGGGGCGGTTTTGCCGAGTACATTCGGGTGCCTGCTGCCTGGGTTGTACCACTCCCACAGAATCTGTCCTTAAAGGACAGCATGATATATGGCACGGCTGGATTTACTGCTGCACTCTGTATCGCAGCGTTGATCAGTCAGGGTGTGACCGTGGGGGACGGGGAAGTACTGGTAACGGGGGGTACGGGGGGTGTTGGCAGTGTGGCGATCGCGATCCTGACAAAGTTAGGTTATACAGTTGTGGCAGTCACCGGCAAAGCCGATCAGCACGACTATTTACAAGCACTAGGGGCAACGACGATTTTGCCCCGCAACATGTTTGTTGATACCAGTGAGAAACCCCTGCTTAGAGGCCGTTGGGCTGGAGTGGTTGATACGGTCGGTGGGCAGGTGCTGGCAACGGTACTAAAATCGACCCGCTATGGGGGTTGTGTGACTGCCTGTGGTGTGGTGGGTGGAAATGAATTGAATACCACGGTGTATCCCTTTATCCTGCGGGGAGTGCGCTTAATTGGCATTGATGCTGTGAACTGTCCAATCGCTACCCGGCAACAGGTGTGGGAAAAATTGGCGACCGCTTGGCGACCTGCCATGCTAGAAAATATCGCTACTATCGTTGATTTGACACAACTATCTGACCAGATTGATGCCATGCTGCAAGGTCATCACTGGGGGCGGACAGTGATTGGATTGGGCGAGCCCTAAAAAGCCCCATCTTGCACTGGCAAAATGGGGCGATCACGTCAAAATAACTGTTTAGCTGATCAAATTTTAGTTATTTGAAGAGGCTTTACTTGCTGCCTGTGACGCTTCACATTCCTTGAATGTTTGATAGCACTTGGTCGGATGGTAAACGTGGCACTTGGTCGTAATTTCCTGCATTAAAGACCACGAGAAATTGGTTTCGTACAGGTAGTCGCCCCAGTTTTCTTGCAGGCTACGGTGTGCCATCCGCAGGTTGTAGGCAGGAATCGCAGTTGACAGATGGTGTGGAATGTGGACATTGATGTGGTGGCAAAGTAACTCAACCCACATGGGATACTCGCAGTGAACTGTACCTGACAGTTGAGCTTTTGCCGCATCCCACATATCCGGTTCTTGAAATTGGATTTCGGGAACGGTGTGATGCACCAGTGTAAAGGTACTCATCCAGAAGTGATAGACCAACCAGGGCATTAACCAGAACTTGACGAAGCCCCAGATACCAGTGGTCGCAATCAAGAGTGGAAAGGCGATCGCGGCAAATACGATCACTACTGATGCGGACAAAATGACCTTGCCCCGATCCTTGGCAGCGAAATTAGCCGGATTGAAATGTAGACCGGCCCAGTGGATGATCGATGCCAACCACCACAGGGGGCCACGCATGATCTGATAGCCCATCTGAACGGGTTTGGACAAGGAGAGGTAGATTTCGGGACGGAGGGGTTGCCAGGCATTGTCCTCGTCCATTTGGTTGGTGTGATTGTGGTGGTAATCATGCATAATCCGCCAACCGTGGAAGGGGTAAATCAGAGGCAGCATGAAGAAATGACCTACCAAATCATTGACCCATTTCCGTTTAGCGAAGGAACGGTGGGCACAATCATGGCCAATGACGAACCATCCAGTCAGAGCAGTGCCAGTAAAAATCCAGGCAATGGGGAGTAAGAACCAGGGGGCCACTGCAATACCGACATATCCCAGCCCAGCCGCTAATATGCTGATTAATGTCAATAGCCACGCCTTACGCATGTCTTTCTGAAAACATTCCTGGGGCAAAGTTTTAATAATATCCTTCAAACGAAGTTTGCCAGGTATTTGGCTGGTCGTTTCAAGATTGGACCCAATGGCTGATGCGGTCATGAACGATGGTTGCTCTCTACGTATAAGGTCAATAATTAAGCACTAAAAAACCTGCTGCGGATAACCTGCCAGCAAGCCCAATATCTAAACAGTTGATAGAGCCAGCGGACAGAGCGTATCTCAAACCCACTGAACGTTTATTCGCTAACCACAAGCAGTATTAGTTACAAAACTTCAATAGATATATCACACCAGAGGGAATAGTGAATCCGTCGATCTAACCCGAAAATTGATCGGAAAATTGTTTCAAAGGGTGAATTGACAATTTTACTAAGAGGAAATTTTGCTATGAGATGATTCTGGCGATCGCAGGGATGGGTTCACAAACGTGAATCAACCGCCAAAAAGAATAGCGATAAACCTATGCCATGGGCCCTTGCTACGTTTGTTGCCTTTATGCCTCTGCGGCGGTTAGGGAAAAGGCATCCAAAATTCCCAATTGCGGTACCATCAAATAACCATGTGTAAGCTAAACAACACTTGTCATGGAGTTTTCTTCTCTGCCGACAGAGGTGATTCTGACTCACCCACGCCGTGTACTAGGGAATATCCAACTGGACTGGACACCGCAACCAGGTGCCTATCTAGATCTGGAAGGTAGAACCTACGCCGTTTTGGAACGTCGCCATCGATATCAATTGCGGTCAGGACGCTACCGTTTACATAAGGTTTCACTGTACGTCCAATCGGCACAGCGGCCTTTAGAAAAAAGTTGGATTAATGGTCGATGGGTTGTTGGCGAAGCAAACTGTCGGTTTAACGCTCGCTCTGAGCTAATTCGCTGTGCTGTTAACCCCGATGGCCCCTGCGATACCTGTCGTTATTATGAACGGCTGGAAGCGGAGCCATAGAGCCATCTTTGCTGTTTATCCCAACTGTTCGTTGAGGGTCAAACGGCTACCGTTAACAAAGTCCCAACCGGATTGGGGTCGTTTACCGGGTAGTTGAATCTCCCGTAGCAAGAGCAAGCCATCGCCGGTTTGAATAATTGGCCCCAAGCCCTTTGCCAGTCGTACAATCGCACCTGGCTGGGTATTGGTGGTTGAATCTAGGTCAGAGGTTGCCAATGCCTGAATGTCGGGTGGTAGATCTGCCCAGTAGGGGTCTCCCAGTGGCGCGGTGGCAATGATTTTGAGTGGTTCCTGCCGGAAACCAGTCTGGCAATTGGGGAAGAAGCCCCGCACCTGATTGTGGAGTGCGATCGCACTACGATGCCAATCCAGAATGTAATTTTCTTTCTTAATTAATGGAGCATAGGTTGCCTGGTCATTATCCTGTGGGATGGGTTGAATGGTTTGCTGGTGTAGTTTTAATAGGGTTTCCACCAACAAGTCTGCGCCAATCGTGGCTAACCGGGCTGCCAGGTCATAAAAGTTCTCTAACAGGGCGATCGGTGTACGGGCTTCTAGGAGCATAGGGCCTGTGTCCATTCCCGCATCCATGAGCATGGTTGTCATGCCGGTTTCGGGTTCGCCATTGTGCAGGCTCCATTGAATCGGCGCGGCTCCCCGATATTTCGGCAAAATTGAACCATGACCATTGACGCACCCCAGGCGTGGTATGTCTAAAATTTCCTGGGAAAGAATTTGACCATAGGCCACGACGACAAAGGCATCTGCCCCCAGCGATCGCAGATTGGCCAATGTTTCCTGACTTTTCTTGACACTTTTCGGTTGCCAGATGGGTAATTGATGGGCTAAGGCAACCTGCTTAACGGGGGATGGCATCAGTTGATTACCCCGCCCCCGCCGCTTGTCGGGTTGGGTGACGACCGCCTGCACAGTGAAGGCAGGATTGGCGAGCAATTGTTCCAGGCTGGGGACGGCAAATTCGGGGGTACCAAAAAAAACAATATTCATTCGCAAAAAATCATTCGCAAGATTAGGGAAATTTAGGATCGTTCGATTTTAGGTAAGGTCGTTTAAGCAAGGTTGTTTAGGCAAGACGGCGCTTAGAACCGGGATGGGGATGACAGGATCAATGATCATTTCCCATTAACCAGCTCACGCTTACATCAGCCTGCCTTTCCAGGAAAGTACTGGATCAGAGGGAACTGGCGAGAAAAATACGGGGATCAACCGCCATAGTTGATATCGGGCTGCTGTTCTGGTTGTTGGAACTAGACTTGAAATCCTGGCCCCCTCCCCATAAACGTTAAATCTCTTGAAAACTTATCAAAATCTCTGACGTTAATCGATTCCGACTGCTATACATGAGGTAAGGTTTTTCCTGACCTGTTGGTGATTCTGTAAATTATGTCACTATGTCGCGAACGCTCCGAACCGGAGCTGAGGTAGTGATAAGTAAACCTTGATTTCAGTTCTTAATGTAAGGCTGGTCAGGCTGCCGGACTGAGAGCGTGCTGTTAGTCGGTTGGGCCATATTACTACCTGAAATCAATGGTGTCTGGCTAATCAACAGCCGCATGAGCGAGGGTTAGGTTGGGCGATCGCCGCCCATCTAAGTTTTGTCATTCGTTGATTGGCTAAGGTTTTGTTTGCAAATTAATCCTTACCATTCGTCGAGCTTTCTAACTTAACAAATGCCGTCGTTCTCATGGTTACTCCCATAGGAACGATACGGGTTTTTGCATCATAAATTCTGCCCCGCCTAAGGTATTTTTGATGTCGCAACCGTCGTCTGTTCAGATTGATCCCCTCAATAGCCCCCATCCCGTGCCCTGGAGTTGGGTGATGGCAACTTTGATGAACCCTCCTCCGGTAGCACCGCAGGTGCATTATTATCGGAGTCCGTCGTTGCTATCGCCTGACCACCGTTATGCGGCCTATAGTCGGGTGCAGTTGCAGGTACAACCAGAATTTTTCCTCAGCCGGGTGAGTAGCGTGCTGTTTCTGGAGAACTTGCAGACGGGTGATTTGCAGGCAATTACACCAACTTCACCGCTGGCCGATAATCCCTTTCTCAACGACGGTGAAGCAGGGGATGGCAAGATCTCGATTGTGATTCCAGTGTCCTGGTCAGAATCGGGCGATCGCCTTCTGGCTCGTGCCTTTGAATCATTATTTTGTTCTGACATTGCGTCAGATTATGGCGTTGTGGTGGACACTGCATCCAAACGCACGAGTACATTGGCACCCACGCATATTTCCTATACAACGGCTGTGTTGCTGGGTTGGAGTCACTCCTATCCAGGGCAGGTACTTTTTCAGGCGGGCAATTTGGGCGAGGAAAATTGGCCTCTGTGGGCCGTCAATCTACATGGGCAAACGGTACAGGCTGAGGGCGATCGCCCCATCCTATTTGGTGAACTTGCCAGCAGTATCTGGATGGGCCCCCAAAGGCAGTCCTAGTATCGGTGTATTTCAGCGTTTTAGGAACGGGTGGGGATGCGGAACAGCGCGTGCCTGCATGGTTAAGCCATTGGGCATATCGTTAATTTACTCTGGTTGCCAGCCGCGCCAGGGGCTTAGCTCTACCGTACCCTTAGGGGTAAAAACAACCTTAAACACAGCATGGGGTTCCTGGAGCGTTCCGCCACCCTCGTCAGCGGGTTTGCCAACCTTGGGTAATGGGGTTTCCTGGACAGCGTCGTAGGCTGGTTGATTATCGGGTTTGTAATCGATAATGCTGCCATCACTCTTCACCCGTACCCGAAAGATGAGGTCTTTAGTAAAGCCTGGATCCGATTGCCAGTTAGTAACAATCTGACTCCGAATCTTGGGTAGCATGGCTTCTAGACTGGCGTTATCGGTAATTTCAGTACCACTCCGATTGTTGTTCACTGGGGCTGCCATGACTTGATTCCAGGGAGCTACTTCCACGACTCCGCTGGAGGTAAATACCACCTTGTACTGGGCCAGCGGGTCAGTACTGGAACGAGTCCCGCCATTGGGGGGTAGCTTCAGGAGATCCAGGAGAGGCGTTTGCTTAACACTGGTTACCGCTGCGGGGTTAACCGGCTTATAACCAGCGATTGCCCCATCCTTGTCAACTCCGACTCGATAAACGAGATCCTGGGTGACGGGGGTACGAGTCTTCCATGCCTGGTCAATCTGTTGCCGTAATTTCTCCCGCAGTGACTCTAATTCCTTGGCATCGGTAATTTCAGGGGAACTGTTTAAGACGGTTTCTAATTCTGCTGAGTCGGGTGTTGTTGTGGCGACGGTGCTAGGGCTGGGGCTAGCCACGGCTCCAGTTGTTGTCGTTGGACTGGGGCTGGGTGAACTGGTTGGCGAACTGGTGGGTGAACCATTCGTAGTCGGCGGGAGTGTGGGCGACGGGGATGCTTGCTGAGAGGGGGCCGCCGCCGTACAGCCAGGTTGGGATTGCTGCAAACAGTTGGGTTGATTGATCTTAGGTACCGGCAAGGCAAACAGGGCCAGACTGGCCACGGCCAGACCGGATACGCCGATACCTAGAGGCACTGACTGTTTGGCGATCGCCTCGGTGTTCCGGAAATAGCGTTTGGATAGGGGCTTAACGTTCAAGCCCAGATCTGGCAATGTTTGGGCGTCGGCAAAGAACTGATCCACCGCTTCCACCAGGTCAAACAACTGTACCGTTGTTAAATCAACCTGGCGCGTTAATTGGGCCGCAATGCCAGAACCAGGGGTCGCTCCTTCAGGTAGTACACTCAGGCGATGGCGATTGCTATCCAGGCGCTGTAGTTGGACGAGGGCGGTGCTCTCCTGGGGATAATGGAAATTCTGGGTTCCATGCAGCACTTCCTGGGCGTAGCGGTTAACCGCATTAGTCAGGCTTTCAAGAAAGTCTCGTCCGCCAGTCAGGGGCTTGTCCTGCCCTGGCAGATGACATTCAGCATTAATCAGTACCGTCATTAAGGGGCGGACATCTGTCGAGTTAAAGGACGACAGATCGCCCAATCCTTCCAGGATGAGAGTGCAATTTGGTAGGCTGTACTGGCGTTGGATAGTCATGCCACCTCTCCGTCAAACAAGCTGGCCCAGAAACGTTGGGTGCCATAGGTGCCTGTACAGAATAGCAACTGGGTGAGCAAACTCAGCGCCAGTTCATCTAATTTTTCATCAGAGTTATAAATGGCAACCGCCGCTCGACGGGGATTCATCCGGGCACGGAAATGGGCACGGAACCGTTCCAGGTACTCGGCTAACCGGAAATGGTGATCCATAGAGAGCTGTTTGTCGCTTAACTGCTGGTATGCCAGGAGTAATTGCCGAATTAACACGGTCAGCCGCCGCGCCAGATAGCAACCAACGATCACCAGGGCTTTTGCTTCCAGTAGGGTCAGCGATCGCCGTTGACTGTAGCGTCTTAACGGATTCGTGCTGCGGAGTCGCCAGAGGTTGACCCGATTTTTGATGACGTTTTGAAGTTCTAGTTCCTGGGCGGTCATCAGAATGGCTTCCGAACCACTTAAATCCAGTGCTTCGATCGCCAGTAACATCAAATCAATCTGTGTCCGGGCCCGCCGGGGACATAAATCGTTCGCGATCGCCGGGTTGGACAGACTATCCAAAATGAGAGGGGTTGGCTGAGCCGGTACGTTATTCAACTGCATTACACTCATGGAAACATGCATCTCATCTGACTCTGGTGACAAAGCCAGCACCAGATGAATTATAGGTAGCTAGCGGTCATCCGATTGCAATAGCTTGAAAAGATCAATCAAGTTGATAGGCTGTCAACCTGGTCGAACCGATCAAAACTGTGCAACCTTATAGTGTACGATCTTGCGCCTTTTATTACATCACGCTGCAAAGTCATTGAAAGTTCCCCAGGGAACAGGTCATCCCAAAAGGCCCAGAAGTGGGAAAATCAGAGGATGGTTGGGACGCTGCTTAGGAGATTTCAAAGGATGCTCAGACGTATTTTCGCAGTACTTCTAGTGGTGTTCACGCTCACCCTGCAAAGCTGCGTTGCGGTTACGCCCGTTGGTGGTGGCTTGAAAAGCTATGTGGATAGTACGGATGGTTATCAATTCCTGTATCCCAATGGCTGGTTGCCGGTTAAGGTCAGCAGTCAGAGTGGAGCAGATGTTGTATTTCACGATATTATCCAGCAAAGTGAAAATGTCAGCGTGGTGATCAACCCTGTTGCGGGGAAGAAAAAGCTGCAAGATTTGGGTACCCCCAGTGAAGTGGGGTATCAACTTGGTAAGACCGCGATCGCCCCTCCCGGTTCTGGTCGCGAGGCTGAACTGGTGAATGCTGAAGCCCACGAACGCGCTGACAAAACCTATTACTTGTTGGAATACACCGTGAAGGTCAACGGGCAGGCGCGTCATAATTTGGCCAGCGTCGCAGTCAGCCGTGGCAAACTCTATACCTTTAATGCTTCTACCACTGAGGATCGGTGGGCAAGGATGGAGAGTTTGCTACAACAGGCAATAGATTCATTCTCAGTTTATTAAACAGCTTATTAACACAGTTGTTGATTCAACCCTGAGGTTCCTGGGGTTAAGGGTGTCAGGTTTAGCGCCCTTACCCCAGGTGACACCCATCTTGATGGACACTAACTCGCCTCCTGACTTCTGCCTGCGCTGAATAACGGAGGCTATTTTATTCAACCGCCTGATGCTTCCTGTTCTCTGACTGCCCCCTTACTGCTCCTATGGCAAGACCAAAATTTATTCTGGCTTCAGCTTCACCCGCCCGTCGGCGATTGCTACAAATTGCCGGTATAGAGCCTATCGTGCAACCAAGTGATTTTGACGAGTCACAGGTGCAAACGTCTGACCCGAAGGAACTGGTACAGGCGTTGGCCCTGCACAAAGCTGAGGCGGTCATTTCCCTACTTGACTTATCCAGGGAGCAACCCGCATTGATTCTGGGGTGTGACTCCATACTGGTCGTACAGGACGAAATTCATGGTAAACCGGCTAATGCCGCCGAGGCGATCGCCCGCTGGCAGAGGATGCGGGGGCAGGTGGGGGAACTGTTTACCGGGCATGCGTTGTTGGAATGGTATGGCGGCACCGGCGCAGGGACGCAATCCCGTTCGCTGGTACGTTGTCAAATCACACGGGTACACTTCGCTAATATCAGCGATCGCCAGATTGCTGCCTATGTGGCGACGGGAGAACCACTGCAATGTGCGGGTTGTTTTGCGTTGGAAGGAAAAGGCGGGCTGTTTGTTGAGCGGTTAGAAGGGTGCCATAGTAACGTGATTGGCCTGAGTCTGCCGCTGTTACGCCAAATGTTAGGCGAATGGGGGTATGACATCACTAATTTTTGGCCGTCAGAACTTTAAAGATTTCGCCCGAAACCGTAGTTTCTTTTTAGACTGGAAGCAGCACGGGCTGTACAGAGCTTTCGTTTGGCTTAGCTGACAATTGCTCCTGAATTGATTACCCTGCTGGGTCGGTGCATTTCCCAACATTGTTGTAGGTAACGACGCACACCAATTCTGAGACTCCTGTGGGAATAACTAATGGATCGTTCGCTGACAGACTTAACTCAGTTTCGGGCCGATGCGGCAGAGACTCACCTGGGGCAATTGTGTGGGTCGGGGCAACGGTTTCGCGATCGCTATGAAATTTTGAAAATTTTAGGCAGGGGTGGTTTTGGGATTACCTTCCTGGCACGGGATGTGGTTTTGCCGGGGCAACCCCTATGCGTGATTAAACAACTGTGTCCCAAGGTGAGTGATCCGGCGGCCTTGCAGCAAGCCCGCAAACGCTTTGAGCAGGAAGCCCGGACGCTCAGTAAGCTGGGAAGTCATGCCCAGATTCCCTCCCTGCTAGAGTACTTTGAAGCCGATGGCGAATTTTATCTCATTCAGGAATATGTCCGGGGCAGCACCCTGACGAAGGAGGTCAAACGGTCAGGCCCTTTCTCCGAGATGGCGGTTAAGCGTTTTCTGCAAGAATTTTTGCCACTTTTGCAGTACGTCCATAACAACCACGTCATTCACCGGGATATTAAACCGCCGAATATTATTCGCTGCAAAGATGATGGCAGGTTAGTGTTAATTGATTTTGGGGCAGTCAAAGAAAGGATTGCTCAAGCCAGTGATACGTCTGGGATGCGACCAACGACAACCCAATTTGTTGGGACGATTGGGTTTTCGCCACCGGAGCAGTTAGCCTCCCGTCCACTTTATTCCAGTGATCTCTATGCGGTAGGTGTGACTTGCCTGTATCTTCTGTCGGGCAAGCCACCGCTCGAGTTTGACTACGAGTTTATGTCGGGTGAAATTCGTTGGCAGGAGCACATCACGGTCAGTGAGCATTTTGGCAATGTGCTGACAAAGTTACTCAAAGTGACCCCCCACGATCGCTACCAGTCTCCCACGGAGGTATTACGGGCACTACAACTGGAGCCCTACCTGGATAACTTGATGTACTGCATGAATGTTAACCCCCGCCCCTTCCCGAAGGAGCCAGCGGAATCTGAGTACGTGCCGCCAATGATGCGAACGGCAATGGCCATTCGAGATTGGCGAGCCAAGTTAAAAGCAAGACGAGTCCGGGGCGATCGCTTCCAGCCTCCCATGACCTTTAACAGTTCCGGCAATCTCCGTTAACCCCGTCTCATGTAATGCCCCAACGCCGTCTCCAACTGGAGGTTGATTCCAGGCGACAGTTTTTCTGTTCCTGTGCATGCCGCTCCAGGATCGTTGTGGCCGTATCAGTTAGGGATGGGTCACGGTAGGGAACGGCGGCCCGGGTTTGCAGGTGTTCCTGTTCCATCGGTGAGAGGGGATGGAGTGATGTGGCACTGAAACTGCCAACAGTCCCCTGTGACCATTCATGGGCAAGGTGGGTATCCCCCAGGGGAATCGTCCCAATGTGTAAACCTGCAGCCAGTATGGCCGAGCGCACCGCTGCGGCCCGGGAGTAGGTGGCTAATTTCCCGGTTGGGGTGAGACAACGACTAACCTGGGTAAAAAATTCTACTGTCCACAATTGGGGGCAACGGCGTGGTGAAAAGGGATCAAAAAAAATTGCATCCGCGCTGAACCCAATCTGACCTAGCTGTTGAATGGTTTGACGGGCGTCACCCAGTAATAATGTGGCGTTGATGTGGGATTGGTTACAGGCGTGTTTCTGTGCCAGATCTTGCAAGATGACCTGGACGGGTGGTGCCCATTCTTGGAGCAGCAGAGGGGCGATCGCCGCCTGCGGTACGGTTTCATCCAACTCCAGAGCATAGAGTTGGATGTCGCAGTGAGGATTCATTGTCCAGATGACGTCGATCGCCGCTGCGGTGTTGTAGCCCAGACCATAGCAAACATCCAGCAGGCGTAAATGCCCCTGTTGTGCCAGTTGCGCCAGATTCGTGGCCGTTGCGTACTTGAGAAATGCCTCCTGTTTAGCACCGGAGCGGCTATGAAATGATTCACCAAACTCTGACGAGAAAAAGGTGAATGAACCATCTTCGGTTAGTTGAGGTATCCAGGTGGCAGAATCGGGCATTGTTTAGCGGCAAACCGCATCCCTATTACTGGGGTGCTTTATCGAAGGAGTTAGCCGATTCGGGACTCATTAAAATGACATTGTCAATCACATGAATAATGCCATTATCGGCTTCAATATCGGGGGCAATGACCGTTGCATTTTTAACTTCAAAACCATCGGAACAGTCAATCCGAATGGGTGAACCTTCCAGAGATGTTAAGAAGTTAACGCCTTCCAGATCCGCTTTTGTGTATTTCCCGGAAACGACGTGATAGGTCAGAATGCGAGTCAATTGGGGAATATTTTGTACCAGTGTTTGGATGGTGCCGGGTGGTAATTTGGCGAACGCATCATCAGTTGGTGCAAACACTGTAAATGGGCCGGGACTTTTCAGTGCCTCTACCAATCCTGCTGCTTGAACGGCAGTAACGAGGGTTTTGAAGGAATCTGAACTAACTGCGATATCAACAATGTCTGCCATGCGTTTCAGTTAACCTGTGAATCAGATGACTTTTTCCAACATCCCATTTAATGATCTCATTACGGGGTTCGCTTCTGCCAGTAGTTGAACCAAGAAAAAAATAATCATTAGGTAGGCATCTAACCAATAGTGTTTATTGGTGGCGCTCAGCAACATCTGGTCATTTTTTGCCAGAGGGGCGACGGTACCAATCGGCTAGTTGTTGTGGTGGGATGCCGAGATAGTAGCCAATCACCATAATCTGGTTCCACAGGGTGGTTTGCCAGATACCCAGTTTTTGCCACCGTCGACTGGAGGTGGATACGGCAATTGGGGCGATCTCAATCCGCCCTAACTTTTGAAGCTGCCGCATCAGCACAAAGTCTTCCATAATTGGCAGTTCGGGAAAACCGCCGATCGCCTCAAACTGGGATTTTGCCAGGAAAATGCCCTGATCACCGTAGGGCAGTTGACCCAGGCGCGATCGCCACTTCACACCCCATTCCACCCAGCGCAATCCCCAGGCCGGATCGTCAATCTGTAACTCGAAGGCACCCGCGATTACACCCGGTTGGGCCAAGACCTGCTGCACGTGGTCAGTGAACTCTGCTGGTAAGCGAGTATCCCCATGCAGAAACAGCAAAATCTTTCCCTGGGCCAGTTGCGCTCCCACATTCATCTGATGGGCCCGACCGGGAACTGTTTCGATTAACTTGACATCCATCTCTTTGGCGATGGTAACGGTATCATCCCAACTCCCCCCATCCACGACAATGATTTCAATCTGATGGGAAGGGGCTGTAGCGGCTTGAATGGTCTTTAGGGTAGTAGGTAACTGTGCTGCTTCGTTCAGGACTGGAATGATGACAGAAATCGCCACAGGTGGATGTGCAGCATGAGCCAGGGGAATAAAGGTCGCTGCTGGTTTAGCTGCTGGTTTAGCTGCTGGTTTAGCTGTCTGACGATTGGTTTGCTGCCTGTTCACCTGCGCCCTCACTCTTGACCTGGTGCCAAATTGCCAGATCGTCTGGATAGTCTACATCAGAAAGAGGGGGCAGTTGGGCGATCGCCAACTGTAACGCGTGAGCAATGGCCAGGGTTTGGGACAGAACCCCATCCGTACTCCAGGCAATGGCCTGAAATAATTCGGGTATCAGTTGCCTTAAGCCGATCAGGTAATAGCCCCCATCCGTGGCGGGGCCCAGCACCAGATCAGAGTCATGCAATTTCTCAAATGCGGTTTGCAATAGAGCCCCATCCAATTGGGGGCAATCGGTACCAATAATGATGACTGCGGTTGCCCCCCGGCTAAAAGCGGTGCGCAAGGCATCAATCAGGCGATCACCCAGGTCTCCTGCGGACTGCATCTGATAATCCAGATCATCCCCTAGCCAGGTTTGCATCTGCGTCTGATGGGCTCCGGTAAATCTGACTTCCAGTGAGACATATGGCTGTAGCACTCTTGCCTGAGCGATCGTATGTTCGGCCATCTGGCGATGCAAATCGGCTGCGCCCACCGTTCCCAATGCTGGAATCAGGCGTGTCTTGGCTTTTCCCGGCTCTGGATAGCGGGTAAAAATAATCAGGCGATCGGTATCAGGCATGGGTGGGATGGTCGCTTAACAGCAACTATTATCAGGCGCACAGCAAGAACTGGTCGCAGGCGCGATCGTTTCCCGGTAAGTATCGCCTTTGGTTTCCCGGGGATGACGGGCTGTACGGCTACAGTCAAAGATGGGTGCTGTTTCTAATGGGATTTCTACATAGGGCGGGACGGCAATCATATCCTGCTGATAGGGACTGGTGGGGTCGGTGTAAATGTGGAAGGTTTTGTCACATACCGCTGTGCGCTGTCCCCGGTAAAGTGTATGGCCGTCATCATCCTGAACGGCTTTCCACGGGCCTTTGTAGATCACGGCTTGATTCCGTTCCAGGCATGGGCCGTCCTTGCCCTTATAGGCTCTGACGGTGACGGAGCGAAATTCTATCCCGTCAATGACCTGCCAGGGTTCGGCTTGCTGTGCCAGGATTTCAATGCCGTAAAAGCCTGCCTGCTCAAACATTTGCAGGAACGCATCTTCGCGAAATGCACCCGCGATACAACCACTCCAGAGGGTGGGATCATTGAGAATCGTGGGTGTCGGGTCTTCATCACAAACGATGTCGGAAATAACAGCCCGTCCACCCCGCTTCAAAACCCGATAAATTTCCTGAAACAGTTGATGTTTGTCTTGGGGGCGTACCAGGTTGAGTACGCAGTTGGAAATCACGACATCCACGCTGTTGCTGTCAATGAGTGGGTTTTCCTGCCGCAGGCGATCGCACTCTGCTTCAAATTGAGCAACCTGCTCCAGGGTGGTAATGGGATTTTGATCGAGCCATGCTTGCGCCTGCTCCAGACTGAGGGCAAGGTCTTGAATTTTTCCTTTCACGAATTGCACATTGTGATAGCCCAGTTTGGTTGCCATCTCGTGCAGATATTTGCGTGATAGGGCCAGCATTTCATCGTTGAAGTCCACCCCAATGACGCGCCCGCTTGCGCCGACTTTTTGCGCCAGAATGTAGCAATTTTTGCCTGCACCCGATCCCAGATCGACTACCGTTTCACCCGCGTTCACGTAGCGAGTTGGGTCACCACAACCATAGTCTTTGGCGACAATCTCCGCTGGAATTAATTCCAGATAGCGGGCATCATAGCCATCTGTAGGGCAGCAGAGGGCGGCTTCGGGTTGTTGGGCACCAGCTTCGTAGCGTTGGCGCACGACTTGCTCCACATCATAGGTTAAAGACGGTGCGGTGTTGGATTTTGCCGTGCTGTTGCTCAGGGTATCTGTCATACCAATCT
>CAZGDE010000146.1:12971-15375 GCA_964524315.1 uncultured bacterium | reverse complement strand
CGTCTGCGTTATGAATATACCCAACCGCTCTATCGCAATCCCGCGCAACGCACATTTGGCTTCGCGCTGGAGTATCGGGGGGCCAACTTTACCACACTAGCCACGACGCGGTTGTTGGATCAAACAACTAACCAGGATCTGCGGGATTTAATTTTGGTGGATGATCCACGGCTTGATCGCAACCTGGATAGCCTGAATTTGAATAACGATGTGGCGTTGGATCTGACAGCCTATTACAGCCAACGGTTGTTCTGGGATTTGACCGGACGGCTCAATTTGCGGTATCAGATTGGCCGCACCGTACCCGATGCCTATGAGGTGGCTCTGGGACTGGCGCGATCGTTCCGCAATGGCTTCGGTGTGAGTGTGACGCTGAGCCAGAGCGTGGACCAGATGGGACAGGACGAACAACGTGCCTTTATCTACTTGTCCTGGGTGTTGCCTCGTCAGCGCCAAACCATCCAGGCTAGTACGGATATTCGGAGTACCGCCCGTCCAGCGAATCGGCTCACCTGGAATTACAGTTCGAATCGTACCGTGGCGGGACTCAATGCCTCTGTGACGTTAAACACGTTTGAGGATGACTATATCTGGTCCGGCAACCTGGCCTATACGGGCTATCGGGCCCAGATGGAACTGTTCCAGGATGTGGATTTCCCCCGTGGCCAAGGTGAACTTCAGAATCTGACGCGCTTCACCTTTGGTACGTCTCTCGTATTTGCGGGTGGGCAGTTTGGTTGGTCGCGACCCGTGACCAACAGTTTTGCGCTGGTTAGTCGGCGACAGACGTTGCAAAGGCAGCGGGTGGGGGTTACCTATGGTAGTGGCAATGACTATATTGCCCGTGCCGATGCGCTCGGTGGGGCGGTAGTGCCGGATTTACAGGCATATCGGGTATCCACGTTGCGGATTGAGGCCCCGAATTTACCCTTGGGCTATGAGATGGGTCAGGATACCTTCAATCTACTCCCCACCTATCGAAGTGGTACGTTGATTCGGGTAGGGACAGCGGCGACGGTCTTTTTGCGGGGGACGTTGCTGGATGTGGATGGTCAACCAGTCTCGTTGCAGGCGGGGGAGGTGCGATCGCTCACCAGTGCTGACTGGCAACCCGCCACCTTGTTTACCAATCGCATTGGTCGGTTTGGCCTCGCCGGATTTCAACCGGGTCGGTATGAATTACGGCTGTTTAGTAATGCGCAAGCCGTCATTCAGTTTGAAATTCCACCAGGCAAAACCGGTGTGTATGATGTGGGCGAATTGCGATCACCTGTACCCTTAAAGTGACAAAGAACCTTGGGAAGGCGTAGCATTCGGGCAAGTGCATTAAATTGAACCACAATCTTGGTAGCCGAATGCTGCGCCTTTAAGGCAATGGTGAGTGATGTAAGTTTAGCGGGGTAAGCTGGCAGTCTGACTACCCGGACGGTGTAGGGATGCCAACAGTTGTTTAATCTGGGGATCTTCTACCAGGTATGCCTGGAAGGTGCCCCGTGATGAGCTGGTCACAAACGGGAAGGGGTTTTGTTCTGCCACACCGAGAAAGACATCAATGTGGCGATCACGGATAGCGCCTCCCACATCGGCAGCAAAAAAGTAGCCGTCATGTGTGACTCGCTCACCCGAAGGTAAAGTAACCGTCACTCCCCGTGCCTGGGGAATGTAAATGACGGAACCGATAGGAATTATGCTACGGTCAACGGCGATCGTCCGATATGGTACCAGGGCATTACCCTGCACACCGTCACCAAAAGGATTATTGGTTCGCATGAACCGAACGGTTCCCGTGCGTCTGCCTAATGACGGATAGAAGGCGGTGCAGTTCACCTGCGCTCTGGAATTAGTCCCTGCGTAGTTGTAAGTTCCCAAACTTTGCTGACCATCCATTACCTGGAGCGTGCCTTCCACTGCGCCAGCACACCAATCTTTTTGGGAAAGGGCTACTCCCAGCGATCGCCCAGACATATCCAGCAACGGTTCACCCCCGACAACGTTCTGTGCGCGGTGAACGTAATAGTAAGTTGCCCAAAGGGATAGATCCCGACCGAGGGCAACCTGATTTGGCTCAGGGAGGTTGAAGCCCATCGAGCCTGACAGTGCTGGCAGGCCAGGATAGGGATTGCCCGTTTCCGGTGGTGGAACTGGGATGGGGATGGAAGAACTAGGGGGCTGATTAGTACCAGGTACCCCAATGGGGACAGTTGGCACTACCAGATCGGGTTGAGATGGGAAAGATGGACGAGTGGTAACGGGTGGGGTTGGACGATTGGGTACAGAGGGGAGGGGCGTGGTGGGGCGGGTGACCACGGGTGGGGTTGTCGGGGTGGTAGGGCGAGTGGTGATGGGCGGTGTGGTGGGTATCGTTGGGCGAGTAGCTACTGGTGGTAGGACAGGAGGATTCGGG
>CAZGDE010000146.1:0-12961 GCA_964524315.1 uncultured bacterium | reverse complement strand
CAAGCGACTGGTCACTTGTTAGGTAAGTGTGACCCAACAGTTGTCCTTGAAAGGAACGACGGGTCAACCGCCAACCTGGATTAAGTTGAATTTTGGCAAAGCCTGTTGTGAGTCCTCTGGTGCGACCCAATTCCAGGGTAGGCCCGTTGCGATCAGCGACAGGAGCGGCAACTAGAACTAAATCATTTTGTTGTTTGACAATTCGTAGGCTATAGCGCCAGCCCAGGTCTTGCCCGCCCACTCGGAGAGAGTAACCATTACTATCGGTGCGGCGATCGCAAATGCCGGTAAAGTCAAATTGCAGGAGTAAGGGGTCAACGGTTGTGGGATTGCTACCACTTTCCTTCCAGCAGGCACGGGAATTAGATACCTGCTCTAGAATTAACAGCTGGTGCGCTGTACCACCCGCATAGGGGGAGGCAACCGCAATGACCTGATTGGAATTTAATTCGGATTGGGAAAACGTTTGAGCGATCGCACGACCACTACTTAACAAACTGGCTCCACCCACCCCTAAGACAGATAGAACTGCCAATCGCCAACCGCTTAGAATACTCATAGGTTCACCTGTTCAATAAAGTCATCAACAGCGACAGCAGCACGCAACATTCCATCTCCCAGGGCTTGAGGGAGTGGATGGACACAATCCATCATGAGGAAATGGCGTAAATTCTGCTTACATTAGTGGACTTCCTAAGTTGCCAAAAGCTGATGGGAGCCGGTACCCTGGCTGCCCGCAAGCGATCGCGGCTGAATCAAGGATAAATGGACGTTGCTGGACGATTACTTTCGTTGCAACATATCCTACAGGTCAGCAACGCTTGAAAGTAGCCTATTCTGCCACCGCTTTTGCATTTTGATCCACACTCCTCAGTGACTTTAGTTCACCAAAAAAAGTGCCCCTTCAGGACAATTTTTCAACTGGCTGACATTTAGGGGCTTTAGGTTTGCCTTGCTCCATCCCTGCAATCTGTCGAACGCACTTAACCCCGCGAGGATCAGTAACGCAGGTTGCCCCTTATGGGTCAGAATCATTAAAAGAACTCAACTTCTGTGGGAATGGACATCAAAAACGGATTCATTGGCACAGTCGGCAATACCCCCCTGATCCGACTGAATAGCGTGAGTGACGAAACAGGTTGTGAAATCCTGGGTAAGGCAGAATTCCTCAATCCGGGTGGTTCCGTCAAAGATCGAGCTGCTTTCTACATCATTAAAGACGCGGAAGAACAGGGACTCCTGAAACCAGGTGGCACGGTCGTTGAAGGCACGGCTGGTAACACCGGAATTGGACTGGCACATATTTGCAATGCCAGAGGTTATAAGTGTCTCATTATCATTCCCGAAACCCAGTCGCAGGAGAAGATGGATTTGCTACGGACACTGGGAGCAGAAGTGCGGCCGGTACCAGCTGTACCTTATAAAGACCCCAACAACTATGTCAAACTGTCTGGTCGCTTGGCATCGGAGATGGAAAATGCCATCTGGGCCAATCAGTTTGATAATCTGGCAAACCGTCGCGCCCACTACGAAACGACAGGCCCCGAAATTTGGTCGCAAACCGCTGGCAAAATTGATGCCTGGGTAACATCCACGGGAACCGGTGGTACCTATGCGGGAGTAGCGCTGTTCTTAAAAGAGAAAAACCCTAATATTCGCTGTGTTGTGGCTGACCCAATGGGCAGTGGGATTTACAGCTACGTGAAGACGGGTGAGATCTCGATGGCGGGCAGTTCGATTACGGAAGGGATTGGTAACAGTCGGATTACGGCCAATATGCAGGATGTTCCTGCTGATGATGCAGTTCAAGTCGATGATACGGAAGCGGTGCGCATCGTCTACCAACTATTGGAAAAGGATGGCTTGTTTCTGGGTGGTTCATCGGGCATAAACGTTGGTGCTGCCGTTGCCCTGGCCAAACAAATGGGGCCAGGCCATACCATTGTCACGATTTTGTGCGATGGGGGCAGTCGTTACCAGTCCAAACTATTTAATCGGGAATGGTTGCTTGGGCGTGGGTTGTTGTCTGCTTAGGCGGGCCATCCCATGATGCGCCAAACGACTCTAACCCCAACAAGAACGCCCGTGCCGGGGAGTGAACCTCTCATTGATCCAGCGCTGGTGCCTCTTTTGCAAACGATGTTGTGGGTATCGTTCTGGATCTTTGTGATTCTGGTAGTCAGAACTAGCCGTTTATTTTCTGTGTTGGTAAAACGGATTGAAGCAGGTTCGCCCGTGAAAGCGGGTACCTTCGAACTGGGGGCACCGCCTGTATTGATGAATCCGACGGTGCAGAGTGTCACTGCGGAAGGAATACAGGGAGTGCCCGTACCAGAGAGTACCTGTGAGGTCGTGATGGATTATCGCCATCACCGAACCCCGGTGGTGGAGTCGGTGTATTTGATGCATACAGCCGCCGAGATTAGTCCGAAAACGGCAAAGGCGGCGGGGCGGTATTGGGTCAGGGTGTGGCTGGAGACCTATGAGCAGGCGGAATACCAGGTGTGCGATCGCATCACGTATCGGTTACATGATGCTCTGTTTAAACGCCCAATGGTAGCGACGGAGGCGAAGGGCAGACAGTTCGAGCTATGGCTGGAACTGTCTGGTGAGTTTACTGTGGTGGCTTATGTGGAGCGGCAGGGTAAGGAGCCACTATGGTTGACCCGTTATCTGAATCTGCCCGGTCATCCAGTTACCGTTCCTTAGACCTGAATTTTTACTTCAGGTCTAGCAATCCTTCCTCTTTGAGTTTGGGATTAAAGCGAAATTCTACCTTGGTACCACGGACGGCGAGCTTTTGCAGTACATCTGCTTCAACCCGGCGGGCAACCTGCTTCAAAATTTTGATTTGAGTTACTTCGTCAATGGCGGCGACGTAGCTGGTTTTTTCTGCTTCGGTCATGTCTGCCTTCACGTCAATGGGTTGTGTCCATTGGGCTTCATCTGCGGCGTTGCCAGGTGGAACTGACCCATGTTCGGCAATCCAGGCTGATCGGATTTCTTCTAGTAAAGTGCGACTGGGGCGATCGCTAATTTCTACTTTGAGCCAGTAACAAAACTCAGGTTGTCGCACCAGATGCTGCTTCAGACTCAGAAAAATATCACGGGAATAACCAATGTATTGCAACCCCTTACCTTGATCAAAAATAGCGTAAACCCCTACCTTGCCTTGAAATTGATCGGGTAGTTGCCCCTCCGTGTCAATGTAGGGGATGAAGTCGAGGCTGGCGAGGGAAGGAGTAGACATGGAAAATCTCCTACAGCTTGCGATAGATCGCGCACAGGCGGCTGGGTTTAAATATTTTTGCCTTAAACATGAAGTTAGGCGGCACGTTAATGATGGCGTGATCGGGTGAGGCGTAGTATGTCTCGAATTCGGCAGGCATCCCTTTTGGCGTTGCCTGACTATAAGGAACGGGCTGAAAAATGAGTTGTGTGAACTCGACGCGATCGCATTGGAGCTGACTCGCTACCTGTTGCAGAAAAGAGCCGCTACTTAAAAGCTCGAACAGGGTCGCTTTTGCTTCTGGTTCGAGGGTAAAACTACCATCGAAATCATCAATGATCCTGAGAGCCATCAGACGTAAGGGGACTTTAGGATGAACATTAAGCATCCTAACGTGTTCTGGTGTTGGTATTTGTTGGCTGATTGGGGTTTTTCCTAATTTTGCTCTTGTTTTCAAGCTGAAGGAGGGGGCTCGGGTAGTTTTTGCCCAATCCGTGGTTCAGTTCCTTCCAGCAAGCGTTGGATGTTAGCACGATGACGCAGGATGACGTACAATCCGCCAGCCAGACCAAATATAAAGTAGGGAACTGGTTGACCCGTCGCAATCATCAGGCCGGAAACAGCGATCGCCCCTGCAATGGAACTGAGGGAAACGATGCGCGAAACAGCGAGAGTCAACAAAAAGACACCAAATGTTCCTAAACCAACGATCCAGCTCATGCTGAGCAAAATTCCCAGACTGGTTGCAACCGATTTTCCGCCCGTAAATTTCAGGAAAATTGATTTGCTATGCCCTAACAGGGCAGCGATCCCCGCTAAGGTTACCATCCAGGGAAGCCAGGCTTGCGGGTCAACGGGCGGCAAATTGGGAATCTGAACGGTGCTGGCCAGTTGGGTGACACTTGATAGGGTGTAAACCAGACGCAAAATGGCGATCGCCACGGCCCCTTTGCCGACATCAACGACAAATACAAATAAAGCTGGTAGCTTGCCTACTGTCCGCAACACATTAGTTGCGCCGGTTGAACCCGATCCATGTTCCCGAATATCAATGCCTTTTAAGACTTGCCCAATCCAGTAACCGGTAGGGATGGCTCCCAACAGGTAAGCCAGCAATATTAATAGTCCATTTAAGGCAAGCCAAAGCATCATGGGAGTGACAGGGTAAAAAGTGGCAAGTCTGAATAATCTGACGACAGCGACTATCACTTTGTAGAATAGCAGCTTATCGTTCCAGGTAAGACTGGGCAGTGAGACCACGGCTGCATCGACCTTAACCCCTGATCCCGGAACCCTTAGCGATTACTCCGCAGCTCTGTTTCCAGCTTCGGCAGATCGGGTTTCAGAAAAACCACCATTTTTCCAGTGTAGGCAAAACCATCCCGGCGGCGGGCGATTTCTAACCAGTAGGCATACTGTTCACCCTCGCGGACTTCGCCCTGAATTGCTGCCAATAGGGGAGTATTGTGGTTGACTGACTGGTTGAGATTGGTCGGGTCAGGATAGACGTAAATCACGCGTGCCTGGGAATAGTCCTGGTAAATGCTGGCACCGTAGATTGATCGGAGCGATTCTTGCAGGCGATCGCGGGTGATGCCATTCAGCATGTCATAAAGCGAAATTTCCTCTGTGCGAATCACACCACCTGTAGGCCCAGGAGCCGCTCGCCCCACCTGCAACAGGGAGGAACGAAAGCTAAACCGTTGGGCAGGCGTATCACTTTTGCGGATCAGCAGTTTTTCACCACTGGCCGGTCGTAAGGTGGGATGTGCCTGGATCCAGGCTTCTGCTTCGTCGGGTGTTTGTCCGGGCAAGGCCACAACCTTAGTGGCAGTAACGGTTAACGCCATGCCGATGCCCACCACACCCATCAGTTTCAATAATTGAGGTTTAAATAATTGCAAGTTCATCATTTCCACCCTCCAGCGTCAGGCATGCTGCCATCTTGCCACTAGTTTTCTAGTTTGGCGCGACTTCATCTGCAGGATCATCTGCTTTGGGGGCGGTGGCAGCCATGACAGACTGAATGGTGTGGAGTGGCACCTGGGCGAAATATTGGCGGCGAAACTGTTCTTCATTGACTGCATTAAAGAACTGTCTGATGGCTGTCACAAATGCCGTATCTGTGATTGGGGTTTGGTGTTCAGCCTGCCACCGGAACTGGAAGGTGTTGTTCGCATAGCTGAGGCGGAACCCGAAATAAGTTAATGTTTTACAGCCCAGTTGTAAGGCGCGATCGCCAATGCCTAACTTATCCAGCAATTGTTGTCTGGTAGCAGTGTGGCCGGTGCGGTTGAGATATTTGGCAATGCCAACTAATTGAGTCCAGGTCTGTTGCGGTTGGCTTGGGGGAGGGGCGGAATAGGCGATCGCCAGAGGCCGTTGTTCCTGCTGCGCTCGCCGGTACCATGCCTGTACCTCTGACCATGTACTGGGGCACTGGCGCAGAATGAGGGGGGCGGGAATCAGGGAATCATCGGGGGGGGCGCGATCGCGCCAGTCCAAGAGCCATGATTGCTCGTTCCCGACAGATGGGGGCGGTGCCGCTTCAACTGTAGTGGTGGGACGAACCGCAACGAGTCTGACTTCATAATGGGGGTACTGGCGTTTGTTGGGATTGGCATAGGTATTGAAATCTAGCTCAACGACGGCATCACACGATCCTGGTGAGATGTCTTCCTTGTAATGCCCCCACCAGACGCCGGGAAATCCTGCTGTCGTCGACTCATCCCGCAAGGTAAACGTTGTTTTAATGTACTGCACCGTGCCTCCCTGCCAGTCCTGGAGTTTACGGTTCCATACCCCCTCAAACCAGCAATTGCGCACTAACAAGCGTGGGACAGGGTTGCCCATGCCACACGGCTCCAGCAGTTTTAACGCCTGAAATAGTTCCTTTCCCAGGTCGGCGACGGTGACTACCAGATCGATCGCCAGCCTGGGAGCCGGTACCCCATCCGCCATTAAACGAAGTTTCTGGTTAATGGCCTGACTAAACAAGGGCACATTTTCTACGGCCATGCTTAATCCGGCGGCGTAGGGATGGCCACCAAAACGATAGAGCAGATGCGCCTGGTCACTAACCAGTTGGTAGAGGTCGATGTTATTGGCTGAACGGGCCGAACCTCTTGCCAGACGAGAATGGGACGGGTCAGACGTGGGTGGTTCCATACTTAATAAGATCGTTGGTCGCCCATACTCATGCGCAATTTGCCCGGCGACCAGTCCTAAAACACCCGGTTCCCACTGCTCGTCGGCCAACACGATGACACTGGTAGTCGATAGATCCAGTTGGGCCAATTGCTGTTTGACCTGGGCCACAACCTCTTTTTGCAGTTCCCGTCGACGCGTGTTTGCCAGTTCAGTATCGGCAGCTAACTTCTCGCAGCGATCGCTATCCTGACTGGTAAGTAACTCGACACAAAAATGGGCATCGCCTTGAATGCGACTAACTGCATTGATCCGGGGGCCAATACCAAAGGAAATATCCGTCGGGCGATCGCCACTCCGTTTACATCGTTCCAATAGTTTGGTTACCCCCGGTCGTTGGGACGTCAGGGGATTGGCCTGTTTCTGTAATTGCTCAATGCCCTTTTGGGCTAGATACCGACAATCGCCCTTTAACTCCACCAGGTCAGCAATCAGACCGATCGCTACCAGATCCAGCAGGTTGACCAAAGGCTTCTGGGGTACCGCCGGTAAAGTTTCATATAAGGCTTCAACCAATTTGTAGGCAACAGCAACACCGGATAGATGGGCCAGGGGGTGGTCAGCCGGGAGATAACGGGGATTGAGGATAGCTGTGACCGGTGGGCGATCAGCGGGCAAGGTATGGTGATCGGTCACAATCACATCTATACCGAGACTACGGGCGTAGTCAATTTCAGCCAGGTTCGTACTACCCGTGTCGCAGGTGACAATCAGTTGGCAACCCTGTCCATGTAAAATGTCGAGTCCGCGTTGGGATAGACCGTGGGATTCGGTTAGGCGATTGGGAATGTAGTAAACCAGCGTTTGCGTTTGGTTAAAAAATTGCCCCAAACCATCCCATAACACGGCTGTGGCAGTGACACCATCGGCATCGAAATCACCCCAGATGGCAACGATTTCGTGGTTGTGCCGTGCCTGTTGCAGACGGGCGATCGCCCAATCCATTTCTGGCCCAAACGCGAAGGGACTGGTGGGTTGATAGTCAGCCACTGCCAGGAATCCAGCCAACTGTTGGGGGGCACGAATACCCCGTTGCCAGAGCAGCTGTGCCGCATAGTAACCCGCCTGTCCGGGTGCGTGTTGTTGTACCGTTTGCACAAACCAATTAGGCAGTTCAGCCGTTGGTTGAATGTGCCATTGCATCACCAAATCAGGCATGGATCAATGGGGAGGCGTTGTGACGCACTGAATATGACTGGCACTGACGCGATCGCTCGTCTATGGCAATCATGCTCATCGGCAATCATGCTCGTCTATGGCAATCATCCATATCAGTAATCCACGCCAGTAATTCCCCAAACTGTAAATACTACAGCCCTATTGAACTCAGACGTAGAGTACAGCAACGCCCATTCTAACCAAAATTGCGTTTGAGAGCAGTTATGGATCAACCCACCGACCGTCTGCCTTGATCAGGTTAATTAACTCAGCCACGCCCTGATCTTCTGGTACCCGTTTAATTTCTTCCCGCCCGCGATAAAGTGCGATGTAGCCTGCTTGCTTACCGACGTAGCCATAGTCGGCATCTGCCATTTCACCGGGGCCATTAACGATGCAGCCCATGACGGCAATATCCAGACCTGTCAGATGCTTGGTTGCTTCTCTGACTTTATGGAGTACCTCTTCCAGGTTAAATAGAGTGCGGCCGCAGGAAGGGCAGGCGACGTACTCTACCATCGTTTTCCGTAGGCCCAAGGCTTGCAGGATGCCGTAACACACAGGAATTTCCTTCTCCGGTGCTTCCGTCAGAGAAACGCGAATGGTATCGCCAATACCTTCTGCCAGTAGCGTTCCAATACCTGCTGTGGACTTGATGCGTCCATACTCACCATCCCCTGCTTCGGTGACCCCCAGGTGGATCGGGTAATCCATTCCCAGTTGATCCATCCGTTGCACCATCAGGCGATTAGCGGCAATCATTACCGGCACGCGGGATGCCTTCAGGGAAAGTTCAATATTGTAGAAGTTGAGCGATTCGCAAATCCGAATGAACTCCAAAGCCGACTCCACCATGCCCTCCGGAGTGTCGCCATAGGTGAACAGCATTCGTTCTGCCAGAGAGCCGTGGTTGACCCCAATCCGCATGGATTTATTTTGGTCGCGCAGAGTAATGACCAGGGGTTCCAGGGTTTCGCGAATTTTTTCTCCAATCGCATCAAACTCGGCCTGGGTAAACTCTGTCCGCTGTGTATCCGGTTTTTCAAACACGTACAGACCCGGGTTAATCCGAACATTATCAACGTAATTGGCCACTTCCAGGGCAATTTTCATGCCGTTGTGATGGACATCTGCCACCAGTGGTACAGGCTTGTAGGTGCGGATCAGGCGATCGCGAATTTCTTCCATCGCTTTCGCGTGTGCCATGCTGGGCACCGTCACCCGGACAATCTCACAACCAATTTCGTGTAACCGACGGATGGCCGCAACTGACCCTTCAATGTCCAGGGTATCTTCGTTGATCATGGATTGAACCGCAACGGGATGGCCGCCTCCAATGGTAATGCTGCCAACGGGTACCGGGCGCGTTTTACGGCGCTGGATTGTCGTGTCAGTCGAAAGGGGCGGAGAAACCGGCGACGCGGGAGGACTGGGCAGAGTTTGCATACCGAATGTTGGTAGAGTTCGACAGCGAAAACAATAAGGTTGGTAATGGCTGATCCGAAATACAGAATTGTATCTCTGTCTTTACAGATTGCCACAAATGGTACCTGTTTGATGGTGAAGCTGGGGCAAATTTTCCCAATTCAGCATTTCTCTGATTGATAGAACCAGTCTGTTCATTCATCGCTGGTACTAATTTACCTGGAAAAAATAACTAATCCAGAGCCCATCAGCCAACGGCCCCACAATGTTGAGGTAAATATTTAAGTGATATCTCTATAAGTGATATCTGTAGATACAAATACTGAGTGAACCTGGGCTTTGGAGTAAACAAAATCCCTGCACAGTCAGTTCTGGGGACAACTTGCTGGCTACGATTGGCAATTGCAGCGAAGTTGACCCTGTTACAGCAGGCATCTTCTCTGTCAGAATCGCTAAGTAATGTACAAATCGGGATGACTGGATTCGAACCAGCGGCCCCTTCGTCCCGAACGAAGTGCGCTACCAAGCTGCGCCACATCCCGTTTATGTCTGTTCATATCAGACTAGTTAATTATTCTAGCAGCACTCGGTCAGGAAGTAGACGGTCGAAAACAAACAGGGCTATCGTAGGCTGGGTTAGCGATGATGGAACCCATGCTGCTACAGGGTTCGATGCGTTACGGTTATGCTTAACCACTCTCTGTTGAAGGGGCTACCTGGGGTCGTTTCAGGAAACTGGTTGTGCTGCAGTCTGCTTTGTCCTCACCCCCAAGCCCTCTCCCCCAGGCGAGGGACTTTGGCGATCGCTCCCTGCGCCTCTGGGCAAAGGGTGCGGATGAGGGTGGAATAATTGCTGGCACAACAGCTTCTGAATATGCTCTGGTTCGTACAGCATTGGTCTTGCTAATTAGCTCCTAATAAAAAATCCCCGATACAAGACCGGGGATAAGATCAGGGTGCATCTACCAATTTATTCTTCAGGTATCGGTACCTGGATCAGGAAAAAACGAGCAAGAAAACTGGAAGGCGATTTATTTAATACCAGAGCGATCGCCTGACATGACAATTTTCAGCCTGGGAAAGCGCCAGGATAAAGTCAAGACAATCATTTCCAGACCATGATTTAAGGTCAACCGTCTGTATATTGGGATACAATAGAAGCTTCTGTATTCTATCGAAGGAAATAAAAGCGGCAAGGGTTTTTGTAACCTCTAGGGGTGAGACATTTTTTTATACCTTCGATTACCATGTCAGACATGCCCTTCTGATGAACCTTCAGATCATATTTTGGATGTTCTGTCAAAGTGGAAAACCTGGAAACCTAAGTTTGAACGTTCAGTAAAGCTGCTATCACGCATCAGTGTGCATCTGGTTAAAATTTCAATACCAGTTAAGATCTCGATAGAGATTAAACGATGCTGCCCTCTCTGGGTGTTCTGAACAATGTATAGCTACTGCCTTGTGACTGCTATCACTGATTTTGCGCATGCTGATCACTGTTCCCTGTTATCCTCTGTCACATGTGCGACTGGACAAATACCCCATGATAATGAGACGCTAAGTGTTTCTACGTTAGGGATATTTAGTATGCATGTTGTTGGGCAAAACTATGTCCCTGATAGTGACGAGGCATTTAGTTAATTTCCGCAATTTCATCATTGATTCATGTAGTCAGGCATGAACGGAAGGTTCAGGTATGTGACTGGGTGAACCAAATGCTCTAATTGCCAAATCTTGTAGGCATACCGGCGCCTATGGCGGTACAACCATAGACCAGAGTTAGTCTACTGTTGTTACTTTGAGCGCATGATAAAGCGCTGTTTGCAAATATATCTGACTGTTTGTTGATTTAGAAACTGATGAATCCTGAATGGGTATGATAATCAGGGATGCTCCAGATAATATTTTTCAACTGCAACAGAGTGAGCCACCCATTCGGCTTGGTAAATTTGGGCGGAATATCCAACAGGCTCAGGAGACGATTTACAGCTTTTTACTTGAAATAGTTAAAAAGTGGCCGCCCGAAGAAGTATTGCTGGAGTTCAAGCGTCTGTTCATCTACCACGTTGACTCGGTGAATTCCGAGGTGATGCGGGCGGTATATGAGATCGTTTTCTCTAATAACGAAGAAGAATTTAGACATACACTGAAACGGTGTTGCTACATTCTGGTCAATAACTGGGATGCGAGCAGACATTACAAACCGATTAAAGAGTTGATTCAGCTTTTTTCGGATGTGACGCTGACTCGCCATACTGCCTCCCCAACGCTGAAGCGGTTGCGGTGTTGGGTAGATAGCTTTGTTAAGAGCGATGACTATGAAGAGCTAAAGCTATTTACTTCCCGGTATGAAGAACAGGATCGCGGGCCCTGGAGTTCTCGCTACACCTCGTACCTGCTAGTACCACAATACATTGATCTGAAAAATCCGATTGAGCAGCGCGAAGCGGCGCGGGCACTATCAAAACAGTTAAAAGATCGGTTTAAGTTTGATCTGGCAATGTATATTGCCAAGTCCCAAACGGGAACCCCGGCCGCACGGGTACCCAAAAATCCTACTGCTTTGGGAGATGAGGTATTGCGCCTGATTAAGGCGATCGTGGCGCGGCGCGGGCCATTTAGTTACAGTAATTTAGCCAATATTTTTATTAACCAGGTTCAGAGTCTGAGCTTTCAAGAGTTTAAAGCCAGCCTGCAGCAGTATTTGACGTTTTCAATTGAAGATTCTGACTTTGTTAGCACGTTACAGAAGCGCTTAGCGGAAAAGTTGGAGGGGCTCTACGTCAGTCACGATCAGGATCAATTAACCAATGCCTTGATTTTGCGAACCTGTAATCGGGTGATTGAATATTTAACAACCGAAAATCAGAAGGAACCCTCACCTCTGTTTGTTTTATTGCTGTCAAAGGGTAATCCGCTGACGTTAGTTGTCACCCTTTTAAAGATTATTTTGATTTGTAAGCATTCCCGTACTCACCTGGAGGCCCGGATTGCCGAATTAATTAAGTACTACCAGGACTATCCCGAAGATGAGTGTGCCTGGGTGGTGAATTTTCTTGAAGTGTTTAATGTCACGTTTGCCATTCATGCTGAAAACGTACAGTACAACCTGATCAAAATGGAACCGGAAGGGGCTCCCCAACCTCTCCCAGCTTCAATTTTTGATCCGGATAAGTACCGGATCTTTTCCCAGGTGAAAACGGAACCCAAAGCAGACGTTTTTCCCGATGTCGTTGACCCAGAAGTACTTCTACGCGACGAGTAGCGTTACAGCGACAGGGCAATTTGCGAGCCATTCTCAGTTTTGGTGACTTCGATGTGCGCCTGGAAAGCCGCTTTGAAATGGGGGACATGGGTCACTGTGAGAATGCAGGCAAAATCTGGCGCGATCGCATTAATGGCCGCAACCAGGCGATCACAGCCTTCTGCATCCTGGGTGCCAAACCCCTCATCAACAATGAGCATTTGCAAAGCGGTGCCTGATCGGAGGGCTAACAATCGTGCCAGGGCTAAGCGAATGGCAAAATTGACCCGGAAGGCTTCACCGCCGGAATAGGTTTCGTAGGGACGGGTCCCACGGGCATCGGCAATTAGAATATCCAGGGTGTCAATTAATTTGGGATTGGCAAGTTTGGTTTTAGCCTGACGTACCTGGTCACGGCGAGTTGAGCGTTGGGTGACAAACTGAACATGGAGTTGGTTGGCACTCAGGCGTGAAAGAATTTGATTTGTTTCTGCTTCTAACTGGGGAAGGGCATTTTCAATCATCAACGCCGGAATCCCATTTTTGCCAAACGCCTGGGTGAGTTCTTGATAAACCCGATATTGACGTTGGGCCGTTTGCAACTGGGTACCGAGGGTGTGATGTTGGATACTGAGGGTTTCCAACTGTTGCTCCTGTTGTTGTAACCGGCCTAAATGGGCAAGTTTTGAGTCCAGGAG
>CAZGDE010000145.1:14844-15443 GCA_964524315.1 uncultured bacterium | reverse complement strand
TCCCTTTTGCCCCGCAATAACCAGCCACCCTCGCTCCAACCCTTACCAGAGATCGTTCCGGCCCCCCCTCCCAACCTGAATGATTTGCAACTTCCGGTTTCGCCTCAAACACCTGCAGGTAATCCCCCCTTACCGGAAACAGTCCGGGTCAACCAGTTCGTGTTGCAGGGTAGCCGGGTGTTCAGTCAGGCTGAGATTGATGCGGCAACGCAGGAGTTTCTGGGTAAAGACCTGTCTTTCGCAGAACTGCTCCAGGCTACAGCGGTCATCACCCAGCTTTATGTGAGTCGGGGCTACATTACGACCGGAGCCTACCTGCCTGCCGATGTCACCATTAAGGATGGCATTGTGCCAATTCAGGTGGTAGAGGGCGGGGTGGCGGCGGCGGACATTCGGGTACGGTTTCGGGAGGGTACCAAGCATCGGCTCAATCCCAACTACATTCGCAAACGGTTAGCCCTGGCCACCCAAAAACCGCTCAACCGCGAGAAATTGCTGGAAGCCTTGCAATTGCTCCAGATCAATCCGCTCATTCAGGATATTACGGCAGAATTGGCGACGGGGGCGCGACCCGGTCAGAGCATTTTGGATGTGGAAGT
>CAZGDE010000145.1:0-14834 GCA_964524315.1 uncultured bacterium | reverse complement strand
AAGGTAAAACCTTCAGTGCGTCGTTGCTACTGGATAATGGGCGATCGCCTAGCGTGGGGAGTTTCCGGCGTCAGCTTCAGGCCGAGAATCTCAATGTTTTGGGCCTGGGTGATAGCTTGTTGCTGACCTTCACCAATACGATTGGGAGCAATGCTGGCGACTTCAGCTATACGTTACCGATTAATGCCCGCAATGGCACGATTGGCTTTAACTTTGGCATTTCCTCTAGCCGGATTATCGAAGAACCCTTTGACGTACTCGATATTCGGTCGAACTCACGCTACTTCGAGTTGAGCTACCGTCAGCCGATTTTACAATCCCCCAGCCAGGAGCTGGCTCTGGGTGTTACCCTGACCCGCCAGGAAGGGAAAGCCACGTTGATCGATGGGGAAATTCCATTTCCGGTACCCGGTTCGGATTTCGAGGGAGTGACTCGTACCCATGCGTTGCGGTTATTTCAGGATTATGTCAAGCGCAACGAACGAACGGTGTTTGCCCTCCGGTCACAGTTTAGTTTTGGCTTGCCCATTTTCGACTCGACGGATAATGAGGAACCGCCCGATGGTCGTTTCTTTTCGTGGCGGGGGCAGGCCCAGTGGTTGCGGCTCCTGGCACCGGATACATTGCTGGTGTTGCGGGGAGATGTCCAGATGGCTGACCGACCGCTGGTACCTCTGGAGCAGTTTGGCTTAGGGGGGCCGTTTAATGTGCGGGGTTATCGGCAGGATGCGCTGTTGTCGGACAGTGGCTTGTTTGCCTCAGCAGAAGTTCGTATTCCGGTTTGGCGCATTCCCAGTATTAATGGGCTGCTCCAGGTTGCACCTTTTTTTGATATTGGGACGACATGGAATCGGTCGGATGAGCCGGAACCTGACCCCCATTCACTGGCCGCGATCGGGCTGGGATTGCGATTTCAGATGGGAACTAATCTCAGTGCGCGGTTTGATTGGGGGCACCAGTTGATTCGCACGGATCTGCCAAAAAACACTTTGCAAGAGAAGGGGCTGTACTTTTCCCTGGTTTATACCTTTCTGTGAGGTGGATAGGCGGGGAAGGGTGATGGTAAGAGTTTGGGAACGGTGATGGCGAGAGTTTGGGAACGGTGGTAGCGAGGCTTGACGCCTTGGGGGGCAGCCCCCCAAGCCCCCTCCAAAAGGGATATCGGGGCAGTACGAAGGTGAAGGCGACGATGGGTTGAGGGACTTTAGTTAGGACTGGACGCTTTCAAGGCAACGGCAGCTTTCGAGACAGAAGCATCATAGAGGGTAGGGTTATGCGTGACTGGCGTAATGGGTATAGAAGGCGATCGCCACAACGACAGGGGTGGAGTCAGTTTGGTAACCTGGGGCGGCGATCGCTCTGGCTATGCCTGGCGGTACTCACTACCATCGCCTGCGTTGTGATTGTGCCTGCCCTGGCAACATCGCCGCCTGCAATGGGATCGCTCCATATGTCGAAAACGCTGACACTGCCTGACCCCTCCCCAATGACAGTGACGCTCCTGAATCAGGGTAAACAACAGTATGAAGCGGGACAGTTTGAACAGGCTCTCACGACCTGGAAACAGGCGGAAACAGAGTCCCAGCGGACGGGCGATCGCCTCAATGTGACCCGGAGTCGTCTCAACCAGGCCCAGGCGCAGAAGGCGTTAGGGTTATACCGCACAGCGGTTGAAACCTTGCAAGACTTGAACAAGTCTGTCACCGCTACCCCACCCACCCTGGAAAAGGCGCAAATTTTGCGATCGCTGGGTGAGGCATACCAGGCGGTCGGGGAACTCGCCGAAGCCCGGAAGGTTTTGGCGGCCAGTCTGGAAATTGCCCAAACGCTACAATCGCCCTCTGACATCAATGCGGTCTATTTCAGTCAGGGATTGGTGGATCGGGCTGAAATTACCCGCCTGCCTGCTACCCCCATCGAAATTGCGGCGGGTGACCTGCAATTGGCATTAACATCAACCCTGCCATGGCAGCAATATGTGACCAGTGCCCTACAAAACTTTCAGCAGTCAACGAGTGATACTAATCCCACGCTGAGGCTGCAGGCCGAATTGAACCAGATTCGGTTACTGACCGATCAGTTACCCCGCTTCAACCGCTTTTTGCAGCAGGCCGTAGCCACGTTATCGGCTGATGTCATCACCAATTTACCAGCATCAACGCTGCAATCATTTTTCAATGACTCCACCCTGAAACGGCAGTTCAATGCCGATACGTTGGAGCGGTTAAACGTGGATGATATCACTCAACTCAACGGGTTGAAATCCCAAACGGCCCAACTAACGACCACCCTACTGGCCACGATCGCCCAAATCCCCCCCCAACTCGACAGCCTGCCCGTTAATCGCGCGCTAATTGATGCGCGGATTAATTTCGCTCAAAGTTTGCTCCGACTCACGGATGTCGTGAATTCCGCGATCGCGGTTGAGCAGCAATTCCAGACCCTCCGCCATAGCCTGGATAGCGTGCAGACCCAATTAATAGCGGCAACCCCGCAACCCGCAACCCGCCCCCAGCGTAAGTCAGGCAAACCCCGCCTCCCCGTACTTTTGCCAGCGCAAACCCAGGAGCTGTTGCAAACTACTGTGCAGTCAGCTCAGACCAATGCGGCCAATGTTCTCAAACGGGCTGTCGTGGCTGCCCAAACCCTGACAGACAAACGGGCTGAGGCTTATGCAGTGAGTGCCCTGGTAGACCTGTACGCGTTGCGGGCAGAAACGCCCTCCCAGTGGGCTGATGTGGAAACGCTGGCCCACCGGACGCTGGGATTGGCCCAACAAAGTAACTCCCCCGAAATTGCCTACCGGGTACAGCGGCAATTGGGACGGGCTTTACAAGCCCAGAACAAAGTCCAGCCAGCACGGGCTGCCTATCGGCTGGCGGCTAAAACGTTGCAAACGGTACGGGCGGATCTGGTGGCGATCGACCAGGAGTTACAGTACAACTTCCGGGATACGGTGGAACCCATCTACCGGGAAGCGGTTGCGGCCCTTTTACCCGTGGCGGGAGAACCGCCGAACCAGCAAAACCTGGAAGAGGCACGGCAGTTGATTGAGTCATTGCAACTGGCAGAACTCGATAACTTCCTGCGGGAAGCCTGTGTGAATGGGCAAAATGTGCCGCTCGATCAGGTGGTTGATCGCGACAATCCCAAAACAGCGGTAATTTACCCCATCGTGCTGGCTGACCAACAGTTGCGGGTCATTGCTAAAATTCCTGGCCAGTCTGACTTGCGCTATCACGCTGTCAATTTGCCCAGCGGGGAAAGTGTGGCAGAGACGCTCACAGAATTGTTGAACGACTTGCCCAGTGCAACTCGTACCCCCTCCTGGCGACCCTGGGCGGTGCGTGTGTATGGCTGGCTGATTGCACCATTCCAGGCAGAACTGACCCAGGCCCAGGTGGATACGCTGGTGTTTGTCCCTGATGGCTCTTTCCGCAATGTGCCAATGGCGACGCTGTACGATCCCCAGCGCAATCGCTTCCTGATCCAGGACTATGCGATCGCCATCAGTCCGGGTCTCCAACTCTTCGATCCCAAACCACTGGCACGGGAACAGTTGAAAGTTTTGACCGCTGGAAAAGGGGAATTTTCCGACGTGGCATTAAACGAGAAACTACCTGCCAATACCCGTAGCTTTGGCCCTCTCGATTATGTGAAGGAAGAACTGGCCAAAGTACAGGCAGAAGTGGCAGCAGAAGTTCTCTACGAAGACGAATTTACCCGCCCCGCTCTCACCAATAAAATTCTCTCAACCCCGTTCAATATTGTGCATCTGGCTACCCACGGTGTATTTGGCTACCGCAAGGAAGATACGTTCATCGTGGCCGATGATGGCCCCATCGATGTGGATCAGCTCAGCACGATTCTGCGAAACCGCGATCGAAGCAGTAGCGAGGCGATCGAAATGCTGGTGTTAAGTGCCTGTCAAACTGCGAAAGGGGACAATCGCGTGGCACTGGGGCTAGCCGGTATTGCCTTCCGCTCCGGGGCCCGCAGTACCGTTGGTTCGTTGTGGTCTGTGAATGACAAGTCGACGGCCAATTTTATGGACAAGTTCTACAAGGAATTGGCCAAAGCCAAAGAAACCGGCATTACCAAAGCAAAGGCTCTGCAAGCGGCCCAGCTAGCGATGCTGAACGATACCGAAAACCCCGACTATAGTCTGCCACTCTACTGGGCACCGTTTATTCTGGTTGGTAATTGGCTCTAACATGATTTGCCCTCATCCCCAACCTTCTCCCTAATGCAGCTTCAAGAAACTTGTTGGGTATCAATCTGTTTTGCCCTCTCCCCAGGTGAGGGACTTTGAGGTTCGCTCCCTGGACGATTCACCTATCGCTTCAGCACCGCCGAAAAGAGAACGAGAGGGCCAAAGTATGAGATTGTCTCACCTTGGGCCCTCCCAACCGCTTCAATGACAGTCATTTCTGGCGTTGCTAATTCGGCATATGAATTAAGCGCAGGCTAAATTGGCACAACGTTTCAATTTAGCCTGCGATGCCATACCACCTAATTTCTGGTTACCAGAATTAAGCTGCAATATCGCCCAGAATATCGGTAGCGTGGGTGTCGGTCTTCACTGACTCGTAGACCTGGCTAATTTTGCCGTCACCACCAATCACATAGGTCACACGCTTGGCATAGCGGATTCCATTCATGTCACCGGCGACATCGTAGGCAGTCGTAATGGCCCCATCGATATCTGCCAGCAAGGGAAAGGGCAGATTAAACTTTTGGGTAAATGCCTGGTGCGAGCTTTCATTATCCATGCTGACACCAAAGACCGTAATACCTTTGCTCAAATATTGGTCATAGTTGTCACGGAAGCTGCATGCTTCTTTTGTGCAACCGGGCGTGTCGTCTTTAGGGTAGAAATACAGAACAACTGTTTTTCCAGCATAGTCAGAGAGGGAAACGGTGTTACCGTTGGTATCTTTAACAGTGAAGCTTGGCGCTGTATCACCAACTGACAAAGGCATAGGTTTGATTCCCTTCAGAAGAACATTACGGATTGTATCGCGATCGCCCCACCTCCGGGATCACTCCCGCTTAAACCGCCAACAGGTATCGTGTAAAGTTCTACGACGGATAGATACGGTGAGGCTAGAATTTTCTGTAGCATAAGATACGAAACAGATCGATTTCGTGATGTGGATGTCGGCTGTTTCGTTATTCCAGTTGGTCATTCCAATGTCCTGAAGCGATACGTTAGATCGTCTCTCTAAGGCTCTCTGACTGTTTGCCTATAGTCATCCTAGTTGAATTGTGGTGCAGCATTCCGCCGGAATCTGGTCACAAGGTTCCTCATTCTTACAAATGATTGAGGACTGCTATAGCAGGGTTGAAGGGTATTGGGGTGAAAGTTGCTTCTCCGCCGCTACCTGCCATGAAACTAGAAACCGAATTTCGTCTCTGCCTGCAACGGCAAAAACTAGAGTGGTTACTGCAAGACACGTGTGAAGAATTGACCTGGCAGAGTTCCGCGTCCGGCCAATGGGAAGAACTCGAACCATCTACCTGGGTCAAGTTACGCCAACCCCCCCATCCCTTTGCGGGTGATGAAGCGTTACTGCTTTGCCAAACCTCTGACCATCAATGGCTCGCCTGGGTGCCTGACTATGGCGAAATTGTGCTGGACATAGAATCGCTTTATTAAACGGGGTGCAGACCTGCTGTGGGTTGGCTGCCATGAGATTCCTACATCAGATCGTGCCGCCACATAACGATCTACAGGCAGCCAGTGAAGGTATTAATGACCCTGGAGGTAGCGGTGTGCCTCGGTTAACACCTGTTTGCCGCCATTGAATGACATGAGGGCGATCGCCCGTTCATATTCCAACCAGGCATAGGCTTGAATTTCCTCTTGCTGGCATTTCACTGCTGGTGACAGAACCATTGCCGGAAAGTAAATCACCGTTTTCTGAAACTTTTGTCCCTGGCGCGTGAAAAAATATTGCTCCGAAAATGACACGTCGGCCATGACGGTGTAATCCACAATGCCAGTTTCTTCAATAAATTCGCGACAGGCAGCTTGCAGAGCCGATTCACCCGGATCTGCATGGCCTTTGGGAAAACCCCAATGACCAGCATGATGTTGAATCAGTAAAAATTGATAGCCAGTGTCATGATGCAGAATTGGAATAATCCCAAACGCTTCATCTTTGCCAAATTTTGAATGAGCCATGATCCGGGTCTGCTGCTGTCATCTTACTTTTATACCCGCATCGCTCCTTTCGGTTGACCATTTGTTATGGTTTTTTGTCGTTTGGCATTAGTCCGTTGGTCATTAGTCCTTGGTCGTTAGTCCTTGGTCAACAGATAACGAATGACCAGTAACAGATGACCAGAGACAGATAACGAATGACACCCATGTATTACGCTACGGCTGCGGTTGCTTCTTTCCCGTGCTGACGCAGCAGATCCATCAATTCATCACGGTAGTCGTGGAAGACGGCGTGACGTTTAACGTGGTGACTGCGTTCAGGCAATTTAATCACCATTTCTTTCCGCACCGTTCCCGGACGGGCACCCAGAGCGTAGATGCGATTGGAAAGGAAAACCGCTTCTTCCACATCGTGGGTAATCATAAAGACGGTGATTTTGGTACGCTGCCACAGTTCCAGCATGAACTCGTGCATGGATTCCTTCGTGTGGACATCCAGTGCCCCAAAGGGTTCGTCCATCAGCAAGACTTTGGGTTCCAAGGCCAGGGCACGGGCGATCGCCACCCGTTGCTTCATCCCACCGGATAGTTCCTTTGGTAAGGCGCGCGAAAATTGGGATAAACCTACAACATTCAAATAGTAACTGGCCTGTTCCCGTCGTACCTGTTTGGGGACACCCTGGAGCTTTAGCCCGAATTCCGTATTCTGCTGCACCGTCATCCAGGGATAGAGGGTGTAGTGCTGAAACACCATGCCGCGATCGGGGCCGGGACCAGTTACACGGACGTTATTAATCACTACTTCGCCCGATGTTGGCTGATCTAACCCGGCAATTTGGCGTAACAGGGTAGACTTCCCCGAACCCGATGCCCCCACCGCACAGATAAACTCCCCTTGCTCAATGTGCATCGTGATGTCTTTTAAGACAACCAGTGTGCCATTACGGGTCTGAAAGTGTTTATTCAGGTTGTTGATTTGAAGATACATGGCAAGGCTCCGTTACTGGTGGATGGTGGTCATTGGTCGTTGGTCATTGGTCATTGGTCGTTGGTCGTTGCTTATTCATACAAGTTAGGATTGCGGATTAAATCAGACCGAGTGTTGCATCTGCTGAAGGGGTACACGCCGTGCGCCCGTACAAGCAAGTATCGAAGTTATTTAATTTTCGTTTCTTAGTCAGAGTTAAAGTACTGATCTGCTGGCTGACTAAGGATTGCGACCCCCTAACAAAGAACTGCTGTACGGGCGTAGCATTCGGGCATCAGACTTGAGTTATGCCAGTGTCCCTCGACCGAATGCTATGCCCCTACCATTAACTGGCTTGTAGAATATCCAACTGTCTCTTGGGCAATACAATGCATTGCTTGCTGTACGGGCGTAGCATTCGGGCATCAGACTTGGGTTATGGCAGTTGTTCCTCTGCCGAATGCTACGCCCCTAACACAGGCGAATAACAGATGACACTGACTAGCGTTTCTGACTGGCCCACTTGCAAGACACCCGAAGGGCATACTGGAACAACAAATCAAAGGTAAGACCGATTACCCCAATCACGATTAACCCAACGAAGATTTCATCGGTCTTCAAAAACCGTCCGGCAACACTGATCCGGCGACCCAAACCTTCCGTCGCCGCAATTAGTTCCGAGACAATGACCAACTGCCATGCGGCTGCTAAATTGATCCGGCAGGCATCCAGAATGCCAGGTAGAACATGGGGAAAGATGACCTGGAGTAAGGTTTGTAACCGATTACCACCCAACATATAGGTGGCTTCGATCAGGTCTTTGGGCACGAATTTCACTGTGTCCATGACCATGAGCGCATTAAAGAAAAATACGCCAATGAAAATGAGGGTTACTTTGGGTTCTTCCCCAATACCCTGGTAGAGAATGAGCAACGGAATGAACGCAGGTGCGGGCATGTAACGCATTAAGCCAAAGGCAGGCTCAAACAGGGAACGGATGCTGGCAAAGCTACCCATCAGCACCCCAACGGGAATGGAACACAATGCTGCTAAACCAAACCCAACGCCAACTCGCCACAAACTGGCAACCGTATCTTTTTGGAGTTCTCCCGTACTCCAGAGTTGTTGCATGGTTGCCAGCACCTTAGCGGGACTGGGCAAAAAGGTGGGGTCAATCATGCCAGTGGCAGACACGAGCCACCACAGAAGCAACGGCATGGCGATCGAAGCGGTCATCAGTGTCCAGTTTAAGGACGGCGGGATGTCTTCTGACAGTCGCCAAAATACGCTTGGACGCAAAGTTCGGCGTGATTTGGCGAGGTACGTTCCGATGGATTCTGTGGAATGGCTCATAGGTCAGTGCCTACTAGGATTTTTTTGATTTCTCGGCATAAGCCTTAACAAAGCGATCGTCAAACACCTTACTTAAATCGGGTTTGGTTTTTGCCAGACCCACCTGCATCAAGAATTTCGACATCTCTTCTGCCGCATAGGGGAGGGATGTCATATTACTGCCCGGTTGAAAGGCTTTCAGGTTATCTTCAACGGTGAAAATTTTGGTGCCATCGGCGTATTCTTTGTATTCCTCAACCGAAACGTTTGCCCGTTTTGCCATGATGGCGATGGCTTTGTCGGGGTTTGCTTTCATGTAATCGAGCGTGGCAAACCAGGAATCGACCATGGCCTGTACCTGCTCTGGGTTGCTTTCGACAAACTTGCGGTTAAACACGAGATGGTCAGGAATGGCACCCGGAAAATCCTTCGAGCTAAACAGTTCTTTGCTCCCGGCACGTTTCAATGCCTGGGTTGTAAATGGCGCAAAAACACCCACCGCATCCACCTGACCGGCCACAAACGCTGCTGCCGCTTTACCTGTTTCCAGTGGTTGAAATTTAATGTCCTGGGGGCCTAAACCGGCTTTTTGCAGCCCCAGGAGTAGCAGAAAGTGATCAACGGTGCCTTCCTCGGCGGCAATCGTTTTGCCTTTCAGGTCAGCAATGGTGTTGATGCCTTCCCGCACGATGATTTTGTCATTACCCGTGGAGTTGTCATTCACCAGGACGACTACCTGATCGGCACCACCCGCGATCGCACTAATGGTGTCATTCAGAGTTTGCGAGTTGGCATCAATTTGGCCGGCGGTGAGGGTGCTGATCGATTCCAGATAGCCATCAAACCATTTCAGGTCAACGGCAACGTTATTTTTCTGAAAGATCCCTTCCTCCTGGGCCACCTGCCAGGGAAACCAACCAGGCCATGCACTAAATCCCAAACGCACCGTTGCGGCACCACTGCTGGCAGAGGGTGCCGGAGAACTATCGGTCGTGGTTGACATCTGGCTGGCGGGGTTAGCACAACTGACAGTCAACAACAAACTGACCATAAATAGGGCAAAGCTGGACAGTAGCGATCGCGTTTTCATAGCTCACACTTAAAGGGACGAAAATTTTTGAATAGAGAATTGTCAATGCCTCCTATGTGAGAGAAGCAATGACCAGTATTGACCGAAGCGAATGACCGGCTTCAGTCTCATGCGATACACAATTAACTACTGAGCAAAAGGCTGTGGTCATGCACCTGCTGGGGAGATCGCCCCACAACTGCCCGCACCCATGTGTACCAGGTATCCAGCCCCTCGCCGGTTTTGGCCGAGACGGGAATAATCGTCACATGGGAATTCATCTGGCGGACGTTGGCGGCAATCTGTTGCAGATCCACGTCTACGTAGGGTGCCAGATCGGTTTTCGTGATCAACAAACAGTCTGCTTCCTGGAACATGACTGGATACTTCAGGGGCTTATCTTCCCCTTCGGTCACACTAAGCAACGCCACCTTGAAGTGTTCACCCACTTCAAACTCGGCGGGACAAACTAGATTACCAACGTTTTCGACCAGTACCAGGTCAAATGTATGCGGGTCATACTCATGCTCTAGCCGATGAATCCCACCGGCGACCATTTTGGAATCCAAATGGCAGGAACGCCCGGTATTGATAGCAATGACAGGAACGCCGTATTGACGCAGGCGATCGGCATCCAGTTCCGTGGTCATATCCCCTTCGATCACCGCCATGGTGAGCGTGTCCCGTAACGCTGCCAGGGTTTTTTCCAGTAATACCGTCTTTCCGGCTCCGGGACTGCTCATGATATTGAAACAGGTAATCCCCCATGCGTCGAAATGGGCGCGATTGTGGTCGGCTCCTGCCTGATTAGCATGGAGCAGGTTGATTCCTAAAGTGGCATCGAAGGTTTGGTGCATAATTTCAAGATTTCAACTTCTAGAGATTAATTTTTCTGGATTAATTTTCGAGTGCTTGTCTAGCAACCATCTATGGAGTCGCAATATCGGTAGGGTCGTAGCATTTGGCAGAAAAACGTTGGCATGACCAGAGACCTATGCCCAAATGCTACGCCCGTACATAACCATCGTGCTTCTCGACAAAACGGGTTCTGGGTAAATCATTCGTCATTTGTATGGTCTCTCCAATGACCAGTGACCAGTGACCAGTGACTACTGACTACTGACCGTATCCATTGCATATTCAATGCGGTCAATTTTCAGTTCCCGTCCCGAACGAATGTCATCCATCGGTGCATGGCACGTTGGACAGGCGTACTGAATGCCAATTTCAGGGCGATATTCCTGCTGGCACGAGTGACAATAGGCAATGAGTGGAGTTTCCTGAATATGCAATTGGGCTCCTTCGAGAAACGTGTTGCGTGTCTGCACTTCAAAGGCAAATTGCAGACTGACTGGCTCCACGCAGGTAAACTGTCCCACGATGAGATGAACCGCTGAAACTTGAGGGCGATCGGGTTGCTCTTCCCACCAGTTCTGAAGGGTGATGAGCAACGCTTTTGTCATATCAACTTCATGCATAGGTAAATTGGAAGTAGAAATAGGGCGGAAAGGATCGGGGGCTAAATGGCTGATGGCGTTCGATAACCGATGACCAATGCCCCCAACCAATGACCAATGACCAACGCCCCTTAAGTCCACTTCTGATCCACATTCATATTGGCTTCCGCATGGATGTAGGCGGGCTTCTCCCGGCGGGGCAGTTGTCCCGACAGTACCAGGTGCGCCATCGTGTCGCAGATGACGCGGGTTGCCATTAAAGCCGTCATATCGCTGACATCGTAGGGTGGGGATACTTCCACGATTTCGATGCCGCAAACCGGTGCTTTTTGCACAATCTTGCCCAGCAGGCTGAGCGCTTCGCGAGGGAGTAAACCACCGGGTTCGGGCCAGCCGGTACCGGGGACGAATCCAGCATCGATGCAATCAATGTCAAAGCTGATCCAGACACAATCCGTACCATCTAATGCCCGTTCCAGGGCAAAGTCGGCGGCAGCGTCAATGCCCCGTTCCACGATGTCCGTCACCGTGAGAATGTTGGTCATCCGCTCACGGCAAACTTTCACACCCTGGCGAGGAACCTGCCAGCCACCAATCCCCAACTGCACCAGATTCTTGGCGGGGGCGTTGGCCATGTTGGTTGCGTGGAACCAGGGACAGGTATGCATCCGTTCATCCAGGTCAGTTTCCTGGGTGTCCACGTGGCGATCGAAGTGAATAATGCCAACTTTTTTATCTCCCAGGTGACGGCAAACTCCCCGTACCGTGGGAAACCCGATGGAGTGGTCGCCACCCATCACAATTGGGAAAGCACCGGAACTGAAGATGTGGGCAATCCCTTTAGAAATCTGATCGAAGGATTTTTCGTTGTTAGCAGGAATCGTAAAGATATCGCCCACATCGCAGAGGGTGATCTGTTCGCGCAAATCAATACCCAACTCAAAGTTGTAAGGCGTGTAGAGGGCAGAAATGCGCCGAATCCCCTGGGGGCCAAACCGGGTACCGGGACGATAGGTGGTGCCGGAATCGTGGGGCACACCCACGATCGCCACATCATATTCCCCCACACGGCGCACATCTTCCAGGTAGGGGGCCTTCAGGAATGTATTAATCCCGGCATAGTGGGGCAGTTCGCCACGGGAGAAGGTGGGAATGGAGCGATCGCGGATACTCGCCGCTGCCTCCAGGCCATACTCCAGGCCCTGATTTACCTCCTGTTGCCAGCCGGTGAGGGGTAACTGACGTTCGCGCTCCAGGGCCCGGTTCGCTTCTGAGTCAAACTGCCCGGCGGCATCGGGATTTTGAAATAGGGGATTGTCGGTCATGATGATCGCACCAATACAGAACGAAATGATCGCAAGAGAAAGCCCGGCAGAGGGCGACTGTTGCTTGCCAGTCACCTACTCTCCCGGGCTTTTCTCCCGCCGTGTAGCGTTTGATCGTTGATCAATCTGGGATAAATCTATCGATCAATGCCTGCCTCTCTCGGACCAGTCATTTAGCGATCGCCAAACCGGAACCCTAGAAGCATTGAATTGTTACTATCTAAAGCTTTCTAAGCATAAGTCATAGCAAGAAGATAAAGGAAAAATTGTATAGCAGGTAACATAACACCAGGAAAACATCACCGAACGTTGCCTGGAGGTATGGGTGGGGTTATCCGGCTTTCCCTGCCCGTCCGGCTCATAAACCACGTAAGATATAGAACGTAAGCATTGCTGCATGGCCGATTGGCTTAAGTATCAGCAGAGATGTCGGCTAACAGTTGGGTGGTTTGGGCATGACTTCCGTTCCTCGAATACGTCAATCAATGCAGTATCCTGAGAAAACTGTGGCACGGGCAGAGCGTGCCATGCGGTGTACTCCCTTACGGCTGAACCTATTTGTGACGATGGTGCATCAAAGTGTCGCGCTGAGTGCGATCGCGGGTGCAGCGGGGGTGCGTAATCAATACACGACTCAACCACTGACTGAATTAACCGTCGAGAGCGAATTGCTCTGGTTGATTCAGGTCGGTTTATTGCGGCGCGAAGTGGATGGTCAGGGTTTAACCGATAGCTTTCGAGTGACACCCCTCGGTCGCCAACTGATCCAGCAATGGCAGGATAGTGGAAATACTAGTCGATACACACCCAGTTTGAGCGATCGCCTCTATAATGCGGTGAATCGCTGGCTGCGGCTACCCATTTAGCGACGGAAGGATTACTTTGCCCCCATCCCTTACCATCTCGCCCCGGAGATTTGAATGAAAGCCATCATGGTTGTGGGAACCACATCGCACGCAGGCAAATCACTACTAGTGACGGCCATTTGTCGCATTCTCAGTCGGCAAGGGTGGCGTGTCTCTCCCTTTAAAGGGCAGAACATGGCCCTCAATTCCTACGTAACTGCCAGTGGTGGTGAAATTGGGCACGCCCAGGCTGTCCAGGCATGGGCGGCGGGTGTCGTTCCTTCCGTCGAAATGAACCCCATTCTGTTAAAACCTCAGGGTGACATGACATCCCAGGTCATTATGAAGGGGCGGGTCGCCGGGAAAGTGAATGCCGCAGAGTACTATGAGCAGTTTTTTGAACCGGGCTGGCAAGCTGTGGAAGAGTCCCTCCGCCGGTTGGGTGAAGAATTTGACCTGATTGTCTGTGAGGGGGCGGGTAGCCCTGCCGAAATCAATTTGAAGCACCGTGACCTGACCAATATGCGGGTCGCCAAGTTTCTCAACGCTCCCACATTATTGGTGGTTGATATCGATCGCGGGGGCGCATTCGCCCATGTAGTTGGCACCCTGGAATTGCTGGAACCGGATGAGCGGGCTCTGATTAAGGGTATTGTGATTAACAAATTCCGGGGCCAGCGCTCCATTTTGCAACCCGGAATTGACTGGTTACAGGAGCGAACCGGCATCCCCGTGGTTGGGGTGATTCCCTGGCTGGAACAAAGTTTTCCGGCGGAAGATTCCCTCAGTCTGTTTGAAAATCGTTCTGGCAATGTCAATGGTGAAATTAACATCGCCGTTGTGCGCCTGCCCCGGATTTCCAATTTCACGGATTTTGACCCCCTGGAGGCTGAATCCAGCGTTTCCGTAAAGTACATCAACCCTAAGCAATCACTGGGTCATCCCGATGCGGTCATCATCCCCGGCTCCAAAACCACGATCGCCGATCTAATTGTGCTGCACAAAACGGGCATGGCCGAAGAGATCAGGAATTACGTTGCTGCCGGTGGCACGATTCTGGGCATTTGTGGTGGCTATCAGATGTTAGGCAAAATTCTGGCCGACCCTGAAGGGATTGAAGGCCAGGAGGGGCGCTTCAAAGGGTTAGAGCTACTGCCCCTGAAAACAGTCATTGCGGGCCAAAAAGTGGCTCGTCAACGTCTCGTTACCTCTAATTTCCCGCAGGAAGGGTTGCCGGTTGCTGGCTATGAAATTCATCAAGGTCGAACGCGTCTGATCGAAAACGAGGACAATACCCAGCCGTTGTTTGATGATCCGAATCTGGGCGTTGTCGATGATACCCACTCTGTCTGGGGTACCTACCTGCATGGCATCTTTGATAATGGCCCCTGGCGGCGGGCATGGCTCAACCGACTCCGCCAACAACGGGGGTTAAAATCATTGCCAACAGGCGTAGCCAACTACCGGGAACAACGTGAACTCCTCCTGAATGCACTGGCAGACGAGATTGCTTCCCATCTCAATTTGGCACCCGTTTTGCCATCGTAAGGGTGATCGTCATTGGTCATTCGTTACAGGGCATTGGTGAGTGATACGGCTGCGGCTTTGCTGAACTGCCCTCTCCCTCTCCCACCGAGGCAGCAGGGAATGTCTGCAAGCCCTGCTCCTGGGGG
>CAZGDE010000144.1:0-15468 GCA_964524315.1 uncultured bacterium | reverse complement strand
CTATAGAACGAATGGGCATGGGCGGCGGCAATGACATCGGGACGGGCTTCGTGAATAGTGGAATGAATGGCAAGGGCTTAACTGAGTTGTGAATTGGCTTGCTTTTTCGCAAACCCCATGCGATTATTCAATTTAACAGCAAACTACGGTATATCGATAGGCTTTACGTTGTTTGTATTATTTCTTCACTGAGTAAGTGCTGTTGCTGCACCGCCACACCCTCAGTGCTTTTGAGTTGAAATGGAATTTTAGCTTTACGTTTCATTCCATCGGCATAACTGACCGGGCTCAAAGACGTTTAAGCCATCTCTCAATTCTGTATCTTCTAAACTTACACCTGGTGGCTAAACTTTGGAGGTTCAAGCCACTGTGTGAACTACGACACTTGACTCTTAATTAAAACCGCCAAGGTTTGTGTAAGCCTGATCTCGATCGCTTGATTCCACATCTTAATTAAGGAAATCTATACGTATGCCCCTCACCGCAACTCGGATTGAAATCACACCAACTGGATCGACGCTTGGAGCCGTTATTACCGGAGTTGATGCCAGCCGATCTGTGGCACCAGACGTGATTTTACAACTGAAGCAGGCTTGGCGCGATCATCATCTACTGATCTTTAAGCAGCAAACATTGACTGACGATCAGCTATTAGCGTTTGCCAGCTACTTTGGCGATATTTTGCAACAGCCTGCTTATGTCCGCAGAGGCGAAACAGAACCATACTTGCCGCCCCTTGTGCTGACGCTGGCAAATGCAGCAGCAGAAGAAAGTTCAGTCAATATCCTGCCAAACCATCGAGAGCTATTACCCCATATTGATCACGACTGGCTGCCTGTACCTTCCAGTGGTTCTTTGCTCCATGCAGTTCAACTACCAGAAGGTGGTGGTCCTGATACCTACTGGGTCAATTTGGAGCAGGCTTATGACGAATTGGATGATGCGACCAAGCAGCAGATTGCAAACTTACAACTCCGTCACTTTAACTTCTATGGGAAATATCGGGATGAATATGCGGAGCCTACTTACGCCGCTGGGCGGCAACCAGAACCAGGTGAGCGAGTTGCTACCCATCCGCTGGTGCGTACCCATCCCGACACAGGCAGGAAAATTCTTTTCTTGAATGCTGCTGGTGATGTCGATGTTGTGGATTATGACCATGTGGAAGGGACAAAACTAATTGCACGCCTGCGTGAACATATTAAGCAACCGCATCTGGCATACCAGCATCACTGGAGCAATGGTGATCTCCTCTATTGGGACAACCAGGCAACGGCTCATTATCGTCCTGCATTTGATGCGAATGCCACCCGAGTCTTAAAGCGGGTAAGCCTTCGTGGTAGTCGTCCCTTCTAGAGCAAAGATGGAATCTGGAACCCATCATGATTACAGTTGGTCAGGAGGGGTGGTTGCGAACAGTTATGTTGATTCGGAGTGTTGCGATCGCCCTTCTGGTGTTGAATGCCATCGTTATTAATCCCATTGTATGGGCAGAAACAACCTGCCCATCTGGAATGGCGCTGATTCCATCGGGTACGTTTCAAATGGGTTCCGATGATTCCCGCTATGTGGAAGAGCGATCGGTGGCAGATGTTCGCGCCGATCGCTTCTGTGTCGATCGCACTGACGTGACGAATGCACAGTTTGAGGCATTTGTGAATGCAACTGGCTATCAAACCATTGCTGAACGTCCCCGCTCAAAAGTACGACGATGCGTTTGCTTACGCACAGTGGGCAGGAAAGTCACTACCCACAGAGGCGCAGTGGGAATATGCGGCGCGGGAGTCAGAAGTACCGGATATGGGAACCACCCATGGGGTTTCGCCTAGTGAAAAATTTAACGTGAGGCAATGTAATGGTATGCGTTCGTCTAATGGATTTGCGGCGATCGATCGCCTCGGCAACTGTTCACTTCGTTGCCTTGATGGTTCTCAGCCTCATCAGCACCGCCCCGCTGCCTGCACTAGCAGCACCGTCTAAAGTTCTTCCTATAGCCGAACTAGATTTTCAGGGCAAAATTGGCATCACCTATCAAGATTCCAAACCGGACTTTCCCAAGCCGATCGTGGCTCCAGCAAAGGCTCCCAATGTGCTGCTGGTGCTGCTGGATGATGCCGGATTTGGGCAAACGAGTACCTTTGGTGGACCGATCGATACCCCCAATTTCACCCGCTTGGCAGAACGGGGCTTACGCTACAACCAGTTTCACGTCACGGCGCTGTGTTCACCGACTCGCGCGGCATTGTTGACCGGACGAAACCATCACTCCGTGAATACAGGTGTAGTGGAAGAACTGGCAACGGGCTATCCTGGCTACACAACCATCTTGCCTAAGAGTGCGGCAACGGTGGCGGAAGTCTTGCGGCAGAATGGCTATAGCACAGCCGCCTTTGGCAAATGGCATAACACACCGGATTACGAAACCAGTACCGCAGGTCCCTTTGATCGCTGGCCGACTCATTTGGGTTTCGATTATTTCTATGGTTTTCTTGGTGGTGACACAAACCAGTGGAGCCCAGCGCTGGTGGAAAACACAAAGCGGATTGAGCCGCCGAGCAACAATCCCGATTACCATCTCACGCCTGATCTGGTGAATCACGCTATTGCCTGGATTCGATCGCAGCAGTCCGTTGCCCCCGACAAGCCATTCTTTGCTTATGTCGCCACTGGAGCTACCCACGCGCCTCACCATGTGCCGAAGGAGTGGATTGATCAATATAGAGGTAAGTTCGATCAGGGATGGGATAAATTACGCGAAGAAATCTTTGCCCGTCAGAAGCAATTGGGTGTCATTCCTGCCAATGCCCAACTGACGCCGCGCCCACCGGAGTTTCCTGCGTGGGATTCCCTTCCAGCCGAACAGCAAAAGCTTTATGCCCATCAGGCAGAGATTTTTGCGGGCTTCACCGCGCATACCGATGCTGAAGTGGGGCGATTGCTGAACACGATCGAGCAAATTGGTGAACTGGACAATACCCTGGTGTTCTACATCGCGGGTGATAACGGTGCCAGTGCGGAAGGGGGTTTAACGGGCAGCGTGAATGAATTAAAAGTCTTCAATGGTGTTCCCGAAAACCTCAAACGAGTTTTGGCATCGCTTGATGATTTGGGGGGTCCGAAAACCTTTCCCCACTTCCATGCTGCCTGGGCGTGGGCAGTCAATACGCCCTTCCAATGGACAAAGCAAATTGCGTCTCACTTTGGCGGTACCCGCGATCCATTAGTGATTGCCTGGGGCGATCGCATCCGGGATCGAGGCGGTCTTCGCACCCAGTTCCATCATGTCATTGATGTTGCTCCCACGATTCTAGAAGCCGCAGGTATTACGCCTCCCACGACTGTGAATGGAGTTGAACAACAGCCGATCGAAGGCACCAGTCTGGTTTATACCTTTGACAACCCAGAAGCACCATCCAAGCACACAACTCAATACTTTGAGATGTTTGGCAACCGCGCCATTTATGACAAGGGCTGGATTGCTGCCGCGCGTCACGGCCGCTTACCCTGGGAAGCCGTTTCTAAGATAACCTTTGATGAAGACCAGTGGGAACTGTACGACATTACAAAAGACTTCAGTGAAGCGAATAACCTGGCAGAGCAGAACCCCACCAAATTGAAACAATTGCAAAAATTGTTTTTAGCAGAAGCACGCAAATATAATGTGCTGCCGCTGGACGATCGCTTCCTGAATCGGTTTGATGTGAGAAGTCGTCCCAGCCTCGCCGCCGGACGCACTCATTTTACTTACTATCCCGGTGCGGTCAGTATTCCTGAAGGAAGTGCCCCCAGCCTCAAAAACAAATCCTTTAGCATCACTGCCGATATTGATGTGGCAAACAGTGATGCCGAAGGCATTTTAGTGACGCAAGGGGGACGTTTTGCGGGCTGGAGTTTCTTTCTCCAAAAGGGCAAGCCGACCTATGCCTACAACTTTGTCAATGCGGAACGCACCGTGATTCAATCCTCTGAAGCAGTGCCTGTTGGCGCATCTAAACTTCGCTTTGAGTTTGCAGCCGATAGTAACACCCCGGGCACGGGCGGGACAGGCAAGTTATTTATTAATGATAAGCAGGTTGCCGAAGGTCAGATTGCTAAAACCGTCGCCTTTCGGTTGGGCCTGGATGAAACCTTTGATGTGGGCCGCGATACAGGCACGCCTGTTGTTGACACCTACCAGATACCATTTGTCTTCACCGGCAACTTGCAGAAAGTCACGTTGGATTTGAAGACGTAACGTCTGTAAGACGGACGAGCCATTGTTCATGGCAATTTTGACCGGCCTGTTGCTGTTTGTCGCCCTCCGCCTGGTTGCCAAACGAGTCTTTCCGCCCAGCCGACCGATGCTGAAACCGTAGGAGCTGAACCAGGAGAGCGTGAACCGACCGAAATCAAGCCAGCCGATGCATCATAAGTCAAACAGGAACGTCTGTATTCCCTACTTACGTTCTCTGAAAACAATAAAATTAATCAATAGAGCTTGAATGAAGAAGATGGATGAAAGTAATAATCTAATGGGCGATCGGTCGGCAACGTGATCGATCGGCGTACCAGATACTGATCCACACTCGGAGTTATTCCGTCGCATTCACAAATGGGGAATCACTCCCGTTTGGTTCTACATAGGATTTTGAACCAAAAGCCGTAATTACAGCACTCAGCCCACAGGATAGCAGAAATAAAATGCTGACCACTTTCAAGGTTGACTTTACGTTTGTCAACGCGGAACGACCTACCATCGTCGAGAAACCGTAGTAGTTGAATTAACATGGCGGCCTTTATTCTCACTCTAAAATCTAAAAAGAGTTACATGTACGAAACATCGAATTGCAAATGTACATAAAGTATCCAGAATTGCTCGGTTAATTAATCTGTTAATCCCTGAGACAATCGAATAGTCTAACGGGGAAATAGTCTGGTGCGTGAAGGTGTATAAGAGTTCGGTGCACCCATTGGCACATTGGGATACTTCTTCAAGCTAGCTTTATAGTCGAGCACCAGTTTAGTGGTCGGGTAATAAACCCATGTATTGTAGGGTTCTGCTACCTGACGTGTTTCGCGAGGATCACGGGTCAGATCCACCACTTTGTTCATGGTCGAGAATCGAGTGATTGGACTATTTTTGGTTTCTTGCCACGCATAGTGTAATTTCCAATTTCGCCATTTCACCGCTCGCAGATCATCAGCAACAAAAATGACAAATCCCTCACGACCAGATTGAGATTTTTTTCCTAGAAAGAAATCTACCATATTCACACCATCGATCGCGCGATCATCCGGCACATTTGCACCTGCAATCGCAGCCAGCGTTGGAAATAAATCGACACTGTGGACAATCTCGTTATTTACGGTTCCAGCAGGCACCTTGTTTGGCCATCGAATGATAAACGGCACGCGCAGCCCTCCTTCCATTGCTGTAAAATACGTGCCTGCCCATGGTCCCGACCAACCGTTGTATTGTCCATCACCCACGACAGGATCTTCCACACCATTGTCTGCTGTGAAAATCACGATCGTGTTATCTCGAATGCCAAGCTGCTGGACGGTATCGAGCAGCTGACCCACATAATGATCCGTCTGTACCAACATATCGGCATAGTCACCATGACCACTCTTGCCTGCAAAGTCTGGGTGCGGTAACGTCGGGTAATGGGTTGCGGTGAGTGGCACATAGGCGAAGAAGGGTTTGCCAGCTTCTTTGCTGCGTCCCATGAAATCAATGGCGCGACGAGTCAATTCCGCATCAATTAGTCGGCGTTCAGTGAGATTGTAGAGCTTTTGTCGTTGTGGTTCACTACCCTTGTGCCCTTCCATGATCCAGGACAGGTCTGAATCAGCGACGTTAACATCACCTGGCACCGAGAGTCGGGTGAGAATATCGGGTGTCGTCCAGATGGATTCGTCGGTCGTGTTGGGGATGCCGTACCACTCATCAAAGCCCTGATCGGTCGGCCAACGTCCTGGTGTGCGCCCAAGGTGCCATTTACCGAAAGCCGCTGTCGCGTACCCTGCGTCAGATAATGTTTCAGCAAGTGTAATCTCCCAGGGCAGCAATCCGTAAAGCGCTGTCCCAAGCGGAATACTGTGAGTGGCACTGCGGATGGCATGACGACCTGTCAGCAGTGCAGAACGGCTGGGTGTGCATTGCGGTTCTGTGTTAGCGTTTAGTAGCCGCATCCCCTCCGCTGCAAGCCTGTCAATATTAGGGGAAGGCGCACCACGTAAGGCACCACCACCGTATACTCCCCAATCACCCCATCCGGTATTGTCAGTTAGGATGAGGAGGATGTTGGGTTTGTTCTGGGGCTGATTTGGTACTTGTGGTTCCGCTTGCGCTTGTGCAGGGGAAGACAACACCAGCCAGATCGCAGCGACTACTGCCACAATACACACGGGCAATTTCATAGGGGTCTTAACTTTTTTAGATTTGAGGTTTTCATGGTGTACTTGCAGATGCGCGATCGCTTTGGAAGTATTGCACATCAAGATCAGTAAATTAAGTGGCTAGGGAACATCATTCCCGGTTGAGGCTGTCCAAACGGCAAACCACTGTTCACGAGTTAATTTTAACTGGATGGCATCGGCTGCGGTGTGGATGTGCTCCAGCTTTCCAGTACCCAGAATCGGCCCAATGTTAGATATCGGCACCCGCACGAGCAAGATACTGCCACTGTTCAGGAAGGCGAATTTCGTGGCAAAGCTGGATGCCGACTTTGACTGGAGATCGCCCAGCCTCAGTGTCACGAGAGAAAGCTGGGAGCCTGCGTGAAAAGCTGATCGTTCGCTGATGGCTAAATTTACCTTGCGATACACGAAGCGCTCTTGGTTGGAGCTTTCGCGTGCTGGTTCTACAGCAATCTTGCCGTAAGCAACAGCAGAAAAGGAAAGATAAACCTGATGAGGGACGATCGCACCTATCATCTGCGATCTCACCTTCAAATGAAGTGACGCGATGTTGCTGACTAGTGTTGCAAACACTAAATTTTGCGACATGGGAATTTGGGGCTGTGCCCCCAAGAAGGGGTGGAACCCCTTCACCCCTCTACAAAACTTTTGCTTTGTTGTACTAGAGATAACGAGTTACTAGCACTCTCGACATCTGAGCGCTAGTTTACAGAATGTCTTATTGAATTGCAATGTTCAGATTTATACAAATTGGCTTAGATGTACGAAGAAGTCGAATTTTTGGATGACAGCGTTTCTTTAAAGAAACAATTCTAGATTGCAATCACATTCCATGCTTCTATAATGCGATCGCGATCGTTACAAATCGTTTTGTAATCCGCCATTTTTTGTATAAACGATACTTGGCAACACACAAGCCTCCAATTATAGTCGCTTAATGGGTTGTCGGATGGTATTAGACTGAATCGGTGTGTTAGTTAAACATACCGCTCTGTGTTTGATTTACTCCTAACGACACTCCCAGCAATTCATTAAGGAACAAGAACTTAAATCCGTATTTCCTGTAGGGGTAGATGGCTGTCCACCCCCTTACTGATTCAATTTCTTTTCTAACGCTCAAGCACTTTAATAGATCCAAGAAATTCGAGGAATGCGGTAGAGTTCCAAAACTAACCTTTGTACCGTACCCAGTGGAACCATTTTTGCCAATACAACCATGAGTACTCAACCGAAACAGCTTAAGCTTGGTGCCTTTCTAATGAGTTCTGGGCACCACCTTGCCGCCTGGCGCTACCCAGCCGCACAAGCCGATGGAGGCTTAAGTTTTAATCATTTTCGCCAAATCGCTCAGACCGCTGAGCGGGGCAAATTTGACATGATTTTCTTTGCCGATAACGTTGCAGTGCATGGTCTCGATCGCGGCATAGAGGCGTTAAGCCGCACTGGATATCTTGTACATTTTGAACCATTGACCTTGCTATCAGCATTAGCCATTGTCACAGAACATATTGGTCTGGCAGCAACCGCATCAACGACTTACAACGATCCATTCAATCTCGCTCGCAAATTTGCTTCTCTCGATTATTTAAGTGGTGGACGGGCAGCCTGGAATCTCGTTACCTCAGCTACCACTGCCGAAGCCCACAACTTCAGTCGCGACAAGCACATGGATCACACACCACGCTATGAGCGTGCCCTTGAGTTTTTTGAAGTGGTGACCAAGTTATGGGATAGCTGGGACGATGATGCTTTCCTTTGCGATCGGGAATCTGGTTTATATTTTGATCCAGCTAAGCTGCATGTGCCCAACCATCAAGGAGACCATTTTGCCGTCAAAGGTCCGTTAAATGTCGCTCGTCCCATTCAGGGCTATCCCGTCGTCATCCAGGCAGGCTCATCGGAAGATGGCAAGAATTTAGCGGCACAAACCGCAGAAGTCATTTTCACCGCACAGCAGACGTTAGCCGACGCCCAGGCGTTTTACGCCGATGTGAAAGGGCGGTTAGCGAAATATGGTCGTCACCCCGATCAGCTTAAAATCATGCCGGGGATTTTTCCTGTGATTGGCAGTACAGAACAGGAAGCCAGAGAAAAATTTGCTGACATTCAGGCATTGATTCATCCACAGGTGGGGTTGAGTTTACTGGCAGGTATGTTGGGCGAATTGGATTTATCGAAGTATCCACTCGATGGCCCGCTCCCCGAAGTGCCACCGACGGAGTTGCATCAAAGTCGCCGTCAACTGTTGCTGGAATTGGCTCAGCGAGAGCATTACACCATTCGGCAACTGTATGAGGCGATCGCGGGCGCGCGGGGACACTGGCAGGTTGTGGGCACCCCAGAACAGATTGCTGATCAGATTGAAGAGCGCTTTCTCAACGGCGGCGCAGATGGATTTAATGTTATGCCGCCCTACCTGCCTGGTGGATTGGAAGAATTTGTGGATCACGTCGTCCCAGAACTACAGCGACGGGGCTTATTTCGCACTGAGTATGAAGGGCGTACACTGCGCGAAAATTTAGGTCTGTCGCGCCCAGTCAATCAGTTCAGCTCGGAAGCGTCATCGCCTGAACTAGCTGCCGCGTCTGCTTGATGCCCGCCGAGAAATTTGAATAATGCCCTTTTACGATCAATCCGAGTTTGACATTCGTTGTGAATGAGGAGCGAAAGGCGTTGCTCAACTGGCTTCCATTAGTGATGTTGTGATTATTGTCGATGTTCTCTCATTCTCAACCTGCGTGGAAATTGCTACCAGTCGGGGAGCAACCATCTTTCCCTACCAGTGGGCTCAGGAAACCGCTGCGGACTTTGCAGCATCGATAAAGGCAGAACTGGCAGTGCGACGGGGCGATCGGTCGATTGGATCGCCCAGTGATCGATCTACTGGATCGTTGGGCGATCGTGGGGTGAGTAATCAATATTCTCTCTCGCCTCAGTCCTTGCGCCAGATTCCCTGTGGCACTCGATTGGTATTACCCTCTCCCAATGGTTCTACACTCAGCCTTGCGCCAGGAGAAACCCCTACGCTGGCAGACTGTTTGCGGAATTGCCGAGCCGTAGCAGTCGCAGCCACAAATTACGGGTCACGCATTGTGGTCATTCCAGCGGGCGAAAAATGGGATGATGGCAGCCTGCGTCCCGCTTTTGAGGATTGGGTTGGTGCCGGGGCAATTCTCAGCTATCTCGAAGGCAATTTTTCGCCTGAAGCTGAAAGCGCGATCGCGGCGTTCCATCAGGCTGCCACCAGACTGAATCATTACCTCAAGCACTGTGGTTCCGGCAAAGAATTAATTGGTAAAGGCTTTGAAACCGATGTGGATTTGGCAGCAGAGTTCAATGTAAGTGAAGGAGTGCCCATCTTGCGCGATCGAGCCTACGTTCGTCAGCTAAGCTAGTGAACGATAAATTGAGCCTTTCAGGTAGAGCGTGTTCCATTCAGCGATTCCACTGGAGATTCGAGTCTTTGCCGATGCGGATGAATTGGCTGTGATTGAACTGTGGCAGCGGTGCCATTTGACTCGCCCCTGGAATAATCCATCCAAAGACATTCAACGCAAATTGGCTGTGCAACCGTATCTATTTTTAGTAGGCATCATTGAATCTGAACTAGTGGCAACTGTGATGGCAGGATACGAAGGTCATCGCGGCTGGATTAATTATCTTGCCGTTGCGCCAGAGTACCAGCGTCGAGGTATTGGACAGGCAATGATGACGGAGGCAGAACGCCTGCTCAGAGATGCAGGCTGTCCCAAAATTAACCTTCAGGTGAGATCGACTAATCAAGATGCAATCCAGTTTTATCGGGGATTGGGCTATGCCATCGATGAGGTGATCAGCTTGGGCAAACGCCTGGAATCTGACAACTAAAGTTTGAGGCTGTAACCAGTAAAAGCAGGAATACTCAATGAGTGGCAAGTTAGATGGAAAAGTTGCAATTGTTACGGGAGCACCCGCATTCCATGCTTTTTAGGGACATTTCATGGAACGTCCCTAAAAGAAACGCAAATGCCTTTACGCATCGTAGAAAACGAATGTTCTTAGCTCGATGCTTTCACGTGGTGGGGCATTGGTGGGACTGGTGGGATCGTCAAACGAGGTGTGAGCTGAAAATCGTGCGATACCAGTCTCATCCGAATCAAAGCATTTGATTAGCAGTGCTTCATTACGGTGCATTTGGGGAAAGTAAAACCATTGATGAGATGGATTGTAGGTAATGGAATAGGTTTCTCCCACTCGATCGCGATACACCAGATCGCTAGCAACCCAATCAGTTGGAGCAATACTGCGGGCATCAGACAAGGCAAGCGGTGATTCCTGGATGGGATTAGCGATCGCTCGCCAGATGTTGATAATGCTAAACCGCTGACGCAGCAACGCCTCTGGATCTTTTTCACCAATCTGGTTTAACACTAACCGTCCACGGGTATAACCTGAATTGGCGGTAAAGTCATTGTGGACACGTCGAGCGGGTTCTCGGATGTTGTTTTGCCCTGGCTGCGATCTCTGGGCATTGCGAACGACGTGATCAAAAACAATCACTCTGGCTGCACCCGTTACCTCTTTGAGCCATTGCTCGGCTTCGGGGTAGTAAACGCGCCGCACTTCGTCATCATCGTAGAAATCTTTTACGGCGGTGTGCTGATCAAGCAGCGCAAAGCCTTCGCGATCGACTGATAGATCAGCGGCAATCGATCGAGCGTTATAAATTGGCACCTCGTATGCTACCGAAGTGCCACTGTTACGAGGAACACCTTCTGGTGGGTCATAGGTATAGTTGACTGGTTTCTCTGCCGTCGGCAACAAGTAGTAGAGAAGCGCTTGCACACTTGGCAGATTCGGGCGAGTAATCGGGTCTAAGACTGGACTCAGCAGGCTCATCGGTGCCCCCTTCTAGTAACTGGTATAGTAGCAATGGTAAGTCACATAGTACGGTTTATCGATCGGCTTACCGTTGTTAGATTTAGAAGTATGGCATAGGCTCCTTTGAAATAAAACCCCCCGGTCAGGCGAAGCTCATTTGAGTATTGTTGGAGCTAACGGTTAGTGTTTCTAATAGTTAGAATAAGCTACAATATGACAGTCGATTTCGTCATCCGCCACATCCAACCGCATGAATTGTCCAGTCTATTAGACCTGTACCAGCATCTCAGTTCAAACGATCCGATACCCGATGAGTGGCAACTTCAACAGGTTTGGACACAACTTTTGAGCGACCCTAAAATCACCTGTTGGGTGGCTGATTATAATGGAACGCTTGTTGCCTCTTGTATTCTGGTGATTGTGCCAAATTTGACCCGAAGTGCTCGTTCTTACGCACTCATTGAGAATGTGGTGACTCATGCGGCATATCGACGACAGGGCATTGGCAAACGTCTATTGCATCATGCATTACAGTTTGCCTGGAATCAGAATTGCTACAAAGTGATGCTGCTGAGTGGCTATGACCGCAAAGAGGCGCACCAGTTCTATGAGCATGTTGGGTTCCGGAGCGATCGCAAAGTTGGCTTTCTCGCAACTCCCGAAGCCAACTTGTAGAACCACAAATAAGTTAAAGAGAGGTGATAGCTGTAGCTTGCCTCTCCAAAGAACTGCATCCAGCGTTTGCAAAATAACACTCCGCTTTTGCTCATATAACCGTGCAAGATCATCATAATATTGCGGTGGTAATTGCATTGCAGCGACACCCGCTCGTTGCAACGGAGCAGGCGCACCAACGGTTAAAAATCGTGCACTTTGCGAATCGCACCCGTTAGTTCCAGACTCGCCAGAATGTAGCCGACTCACCATCCAGTCACGCTATAGGTTTTGGACAAACCATTAATGGTAAGGGTGCGATCGCTGATCCCAGGCAGTGTTGCCAGTGCCACGCGCTTGGCACCATCGCACAAAATATGTTCATAAATCTCATCTGTGAAGGCCAATACATCCCATTTCCGGCACAGGTCTGCAATGAGACTAAGTTCTTCGCGGGTGAACACTTTACCCAGTAGATTGTGGGGCGTTGCCCGCCAATGGCTCAAGCAAAACTATCGCAGGCTGGCAATGCAGCACTACTTAGTGGGCCGCGTTTATATCGGGCTTGGAATTGTGGCAGCAATGTTCAGAGGGCGTTGACCATTCTTAGATCTAAATACTTGCGCTAGAGATTTTATGTATGCAACATTAAGACTGAAAGTAACTACTGTATTCCCATAAACTTAGTGTGGATTAATTAAAATCAATGCCCTCTATTAAAGTGTTGCGTCACCATCTGTCAGAAAGCTCTCTTTGTCGCCGGGGTTGGTTTAGATTCTCTACTTTACTGTCGCTACTGCTGCTGAGCAGTTGTTCAACGTCGTCAAGCAATACGGCAAGTAGCCCGTCTGCGTCTCCCGCCAGTCCAGTTGCGACCACATCACCAGAAGACAACAAAGCAACAGGTGTGCTGGCAACGGTGCAGAGTCGGGGTAAGTTGATCTGTGGCACAAGCGGCAAGGTTCCAGGCTTTAGTTTTGTAGATCCGCAGGGTGGATATGTTGGCTTTGATGTCGATATTTGCCGCGCGATCGCAGTTGCCATTTTCAATGATCCCACCAAAGTTGAATATCGCAGTCTTAGTACGGCGCAACGGTTTACCTCTTTGCAAACCAACAGCATTGATGTGCTAAGCCAGGCGGCGACGATTACGCTGAGTCGAGAAGCCTCTGTAGGCATCGATTTTGCGCCAGTGGTGCTGTACGACGGACAGGGCATTATGGTTAAGCAAGCCAGTGGTATTAAAGCGGTCGCCGATTTGAGTAATAAATCCATCTGTGTGCAGACTGGCACTACCACTGAGAAAAACCTAACCGATCAAATGCGAAAGCGTAATCTTCAGTACAAGCCGATCGTTTTTGGTGATGTGAATGCCGCGCTCGCAGCCTACCAGCAGGGGCGCTGCGAGGCAATTACCATTGATCGATCGGGACTGGTAGCGAATCGATCAAAGTTTCCCAACCCCAAAGAACACATCATTCTGGATGAAGTGCTATCAAAAGAACCGCTGGCTCCTGCCGTGAAGCAGGGTGATCCGCAGTGGTCAAACCTGCTGCGATGGGTGGTCTATGCTCTGATTCAGGCAGATGAGTTTGAGATTAATTCTACAAATGTCGATCAAGTTGCTCAAAGCGCGACCGATCCAGGCATTAAGCGCTTTTTGGGGGTAGAAGAAAACATTAGCAACGGGTTGGGTGTGAGTAATGATTTTGCCCGCCGTATCATCAAGCAAATTGGTAACTACAGCGAGATTTACGATCGACATTTTGGACCAAAAACACCGCTGAATCTAGAGCGAGGACAGAATAAACTCTGGACTAAGGGTGGCTTACTCTATTCCCCTCCCTTCCGGTAGTGACAATGCGTACCCAGTTGCCTCAATCAACCCGTTTGCTGTGGGATGTCCGCTTCTGGAAAGCGCTGGGACAGGCTGTGTTTGTTCTGGTGATCGTGCTGGTTGCCGCAATGCTTTGGCATAATCTCACGCTCAACCTACAGAAAGCAGGCATTCAGGTCGGGTTTGACTTTCTCAATGCTCAAGCCTCGTTTGATATTGGCGAAAGCATTGTGCCCTACAGCCCAACTGATACCTACGGTCGAGCCATTTTTGTCGGGCTGCTAAATACGCTGCGAGTGACGGTACTGGGGATTGTGCTGGCGACGAGCGTCGGCATAGTCGTAGGTGTGGCGCGTCTCTCAACCAACTGGTTAGTACAGCGATTGGCGATCGGCTACATCGAGATTTTTCGGAATACGCCCTTACTGCTGCAACTCTTTTTCTGGTATTTCACTGTCTTCGCCCGTTCTGGTAAAGGAATCACGATCGCGGGATTGCAGCTTTCACCCGAATTTGGTGCCACCCTGGTTTCTCTGACTCTTTTCATTGGCAGTTTCATTGCTGAAATTGTGCGCGCTGGCATTCAATCTGTACCGAGAGGACAGTGGGAAGCGGCTAGAGCTTTGGGGCTAAAACCCAGCGTCATTTTAGGACGCATCGTGCTGCCTCAAGCATTGCGGCTGTCTGTGCCACCACTCACCAGTCAATATCTGTATTTAGCCAAAGGCTGTAGTTTAGCGATCGCGATTGGGTATCCCGATATCTATTTGATTACCAATACAACGTTTAATCAAACGGGTCATGCGGTCGAAGTTATGGTCATTCTCATGGTGGTCTACCTGGGTCTAAACCTGATTATTGCGACCGCGATGAATCTTTTCAATCAAGCCGTCCAAATCAAAGAACGCTAGCCTACAACCCCCACACCGTTCGGCTGAGCGCTCATGCCGAAGCCCCATACCCCACACCCTACACCCTCTTATGTCCCCCGCCCTGCCTCCCCTTTCAACCGAAACTCCAACCCCCTGGAACTGGGTACGCAAAAATTTGTTGAGCGATTGGCTGAACAGCATACTCACAATCGTGTGCCTCATTGGGATCGCATTAGCCCTGCGAAGCTTTTTCATCTGGGCAACAACTGAGGCACAATGGCAGGTTCTCAAGGACAATCTCACCCTCTTTTTGGCGGGTCGGTTTCCGGCAGAGTCGCTCTGGCGACTGTGGGCGATCATCAGTTTCCTGGCTGGTGTGGGTGGGTTGACGTGGGGCAGACTGCAACACCCTGAGCGGCTCTGGAATCCATTCACGCTCGCAATCTTTGGCAGCGTTGCCACACTAATTGTTTTAGGCCCGATCGCGCTCACCGATCGTCTGCTGTTAGTGGGGCAGCTACTGCTTATTACGCTTGGGTATTGGCTTGGCCATAGACTACATTCCCGGCTCGATCGCGGGCTTTCCACTGCCTGGATTGCATCCTTTCCGATCATCTTCTGGTTAATTGGTGGCGGTTTTGGTTTAAAGGAAATACCAACTGCAAACTGGAGCGGCTTACTGCTCACAGTTTTTACGGCGGCTATTTGTCTGGTGCTTTCGTTTCCCCTAGGCGTACTGTTGGCGCTGTCACGTCGGAGCGAATTACCCGTCGTGCGATGGTTTGCCACACTGTATAGAGCCTATTTGACATCTTGAGGAGAGGCTGCAAGCCGCTTAATCAT
>CAZGDE010000143.1:4917-15671 GCA_964524315.1 uncultured bacterium | reverse complement strand
GTTCCTGCTGCAGCCGTTTTTCAACTTCTTGCAACCGTTTGAGTTCTTCCTCGCGCTTCAGGGTATCCAGATCGGTGCTGGTGCCAAACCATTTCACCACTTGCCCACTGGTATCTCGAATTGGTGTCGCACGATTGAGAAACCAGCGATAGTTCCCACTTACATCTTGCATCCGCACTTGCACTTCGTAAGGTTCGCTGTTGTCCCTGGCGTGTTGCCATGCCGTGAGGCTACCGGGAAGATCCTCTGGGTGAATGATGTCAACCCATTTCCAGGCTTTGATATCCGTTAGCGATCGCCCCAAAGAGTTGCTGACCTGCTGGTTGGTATAGGAGAGCGTGCCATCAGGTTCGGCAATCCAAACAATTTGGGGAACCGCTTCTGCCAGTTGGCGAAAGAACCGTTCGCTTTCCTGCTGTGCCTCCAGTTGTTGCTGAATTCGTTGGCGCTCGGCATCCTGACTGGCGGTTAAAAACTGATAATCCAGGTCACTGAGGCTTTTATCCTGCGCCCACAGTTGAGCATCCAGGAGTGATTGATCGCGCAACAGGTAAGTCCGATCCTGTCGTTGGGATGCCAGCCAACCATTCATCGCCTCGGCGTAAGGACGGAGATAATTCAGTTGTTGATTGACCCATTCTAGGTTAAACACATGCCGGTAAATGGGATTTTTGATCGCAAGTTGATTGCCCTCACGCACGACTAATCCCGATAACAAGAGTTCAATTTGTTCACGACTATCATCTAGAGGCACGACCTCGTCCTGGAGGAGTTGTTGGTAGATTCCTAACAGTCTTCCGGTGCGGTTGGGATTCCAGAACAGCCGATCGCGGATGGTGCGGAGATGAATGGGTTCATCATGGGCTTCCCAATGGTCTAATACCTGAGTTTGTACCAGGTTATCCACCCAAAAAGACTCCATTCCGGGGGGCATTTCTAAGTGGGCAATTTCGCTTTGTTCAACCGTTTGAATCACCTGTTGACACAGCTTTTGGGTCAGAAAGGGTTGTCCCCCTGTCCAATGCAAAATCTCTTTGAGGATGGGCAGGGGTTGGGGAACAACGGGTTCAAATCCTTGACTGAGGGGCATGGCTTCTGGCACCGTGAACCCATCCAGGTGAATTGCCTGCCCAATATTGAAGGGGGTGCGTTGTTTATCGGCAATCAGGTCGGCCGGGGTGGTCACGCCAAAGAGAACAATATTCAACCGTTGATAACGGTCATCATGCGATCGCTGATTGTAACACGACCGAATCCAGGCAAAGAAATCATCAAATGAAAAGTCTAGACTCAATAAACTATCGATTTCATCAACAAAAATATAGATCGATTGCGTTGGAAATCGAACCAACACAATCTCTTCAATAAAAACCGTTAAGCACTGAATAGGTGGTAAGTCTGTATGGTCATTCAACCAGTTACGGTAATTAACTGTGCCTAAGAGTTGAAAACTTTGAAGCAGGCTGACCATCATGCCGCGATACCACTGTTGGGGAGTGAGGCGATCGCTGCCCAGGCGCGTCATATCCAAGTAAGCACACTGTGCCCCATTATCCTGAAGTTGCTGTTTCACTCGCACCAGTAATGATGACTTGCCCATCTGACGAGCGTTGAACACATAGCAAAATTCACCCGCTTGCAATGCCTGATACAGATCCCGGTCTGCCTGCCGCACAATATAGGTCGGCGCATCCACCTGTAAGCATCCACCGACTTTATAGCGAAACAAACTCATAGGGCACTATGGGTTGAAGAGATACGTCTGAAAATACTCCTGGTAGAGTTTGCAACTTAACTGCCAGCCATTGGGGGTTGGCTGAATCAATCCCAATCCCTCTAATTTATAAGCCAGAATGGGGTCTAGCCTGATTCGGGGGCACTCATCCGCCGAGTTCATTGTGCCATGGCGGACGAGTAACTGGATCTGTTCTACCCATTGCGGATTCGTATTAATTTGCGCCAATAACCGTTGTAAATGATTCCGGTAAATGCCTTCCGATGAAGCCACCGATCGCAGTAATTCATCCGCCGACATGCCTTGACGCAGATGGTAAAGCGCCAGATTAATTAATGTGGGGTTGCCACTGAGCAAATCTAGCAGGCGATCGCAGTCAGCATTATCCCAGATTACGGCGTATGCCTGAGCGAGTAACTGGACTTGTTCGCGGTTAAACGGTGGCAGAGTTAAGGGCAACCCCACATTAAACGGTGATTGATTGATGTCGAGGGGTAAGTAAGCATCGGTCGAATAGGCCACCACCAGTCGGAGCCGTTTCCAAACCTCATCATGCTGTGCCTCTTCGTGCCACGATCGCAGCAGGGGTAATAAGCTTCTGGCAGTCTCAGGATGTTCAAAGACTCGTTCTACTTCATTAAACACCAGCACCAGTGGACGCTCCAAACCAGACAAAATGGCTTCCCGCACGTATAAGGTGGTGCTGAGCTTGCTCCCTAGCAAATCATCCCAATACTGTTCGAGACTCGTTTCGCTGTCTAATTTGCGACACAACACCGCACAAAACCAGCGCAAAAAGGCATGGGACTGGCTCAAGGTTTCGGTATCGGCTTGTTGCAGATCAATGGCAACGGTATTGTAACCGTGTTGTTTCGCCTGGTGTAATAACCGCAACAGCAAAGACGTTTTCCCAAATCCACTGGGGGCTTTAATCCGAATCACACAACCGGGTTGCAAAATTTCCTGTAAGGCGCGATCGTCTACCTCTGGACGGTGAATGTAGTACTCAGAACCAAGCGGCACAGGTCCACTCGGGTAAGGCATCGACAATGAACTGGAGGTCGACTCTACCCAGGGTTGTAATGGGGGGACTTCTGTATCCTCTGGGCACTGTTGCAAGTCGCTATCCAGAAGATCGAGCTTAAATGCGCTAAATAATAAGTGAAGTGTGCGGCGATCGACTCCGGATCTTGATGCCCACAAGCGACTGAGGGTGCTGGTGGAGATGCCACTGCGTTGACTCAACTCTTCCGCCGTAAACCGCTTGCCCTCCTTTTCAGTGGCTTCTGCTGATTGAATCGCCTGATTCAGTCGCCGCAATCCGTTGACAGTCAGTGCAATGCCACGTTTCCGTTTGGCAGAAGAGTGAGAGTTGGAATTCATGTGCTGAGACAGGGGGATGTCCGCCAGGGGATGAGACCGAACCGAACCAAGGAATCGTTAAAAGAATTTTAACCAGAATTGCCCTGCTAAACGCCGAATGACCAAGAATCTGCCATTGCACCCGTTCCCTAACTGACTTAATTGATGGGTTCTCAAGCACCCAAACTGCCTGTCTTCGATCAACTGCAACATTTCGTTGACGGAATCCCCTGTAAATTAAAGATTTTCTTTAAGATTGCTTAATTGATTTATTTTCAGATATCCAATGTCAAGTCAGCCCTTTAAGTGACTTTTCTAACTTAAGTGAGTAAATGAGCTGTCTGCCTTTAAAGAATTTCTGCTACCTGATTTAAGTGAATTTGAATCATCAAATCTAGGGTGTTGATAAATGAGATTTTTGTTTTGTTTTTGGTTTACGATAGTTTGTCAATCTATCCCGAGTCTGATTTTACTAGGCTGTTAAAAAACTGGAGGTTGATTCACAGTTCCAACTTGCAGAGTCGGCAAAACCCGATGAATTCTGGGTTTTCACCGTTACCATCCCTGAAGTTGGTTCAGATTGCCCATCAAATCCTGCCACAACAGTCCAAAGGGGTTAGACTCTTGCGGTTTCATGGTTTTTCGGTTGTATTCTCTTGTCTTTAGCCTTTCTTATGATGAACGTTTCAAGATCTTTTTTAGCCACTACTCTCGCGATCGCCTCTCTTAGCCTTGCCGTCAGTGTCAAAGCAGACACCGTACAGGCTCGCTGCGACGTGTATCCCAAAGGGGAAGACCGCGCCACTTCTTCCGGGCCTTGCACCTTTTCACAGCGTCAGGGGGCAGTCGGGATTCAATTAAGGAATGGCAAGCGCTATGACCTGGTTCCGGTGGGCAATAATCCTGGAAACTATCGCGATCAAAATGGTCGTGCTGCTTATCGGCAGGCGGGGTTGGGTGATCGAGGGCTAATCTTCCGCCTCGCCAACGAGTCTATCTTCGTTTATTGGACGAATGCCGCTTCGCCGCAACCCAGTCAACCCGCCCCCAGCCAATCTAACGGCACACCCATCACCAAAATGACTCAACGCAATGCCAACCAAATTGCGGTGCAGATTACGGAAGGAGAATTCAGCTTCTCTGGTGTCCTCACTCGTACCTCTGGCAACACGTTTCAGGGGTCGGATGGGCGAGCACGAGTGATTTATGATCGCGGTGCGGGACGGGTGACTATCATCAATCCCCGCACGGGAGACCAGTTTTACAACTACAACTACACTGATGTCAACGAAGGTGGTTTATAAGTCAACTGCGGATTGTGAATTTAATAAATCTGCAAACTGTAGAGGCGGGTTTAGCAGGTCGATCTGCATCTATCAATGGATTTAATCGCACAACCTGCTCCTGCGAACTATCGAACTGATTTAATTCCTATTCTTACGGAGCCATCATGCAATTAAAACAGAACCTAACCTTACTTCTGACCACGATCGCCCTTGCTACATCGATGTCGCCAGTTTTAGCACAGGGCATTTCCACCCTAACTGCAAGTAGCTCCAACTCCCGTATCAATGTGAGATCGCGACCTACTGTTAATTCCAGTTCGCCCCACTATGGTTTACCAGGAGACCGGGTGAAAGTGCTTCAGTGTGTCAAAGATCAGGATACTCGTGGCAGTGACCTGAACTGGTGCAAGGTGCAATTTGTGCAGTCAAGAGCAGTCGGTTGGATTCGCAGTGATTTCATCATCTTTAGTGATGGTGGTAGATAGTTGGTTTGGCAGTCAATTAGAGATTCAGTGATTAGTTCGCAAAGGTTTTTTAAGGAGTTCCTTACTTAATGCAATTTAAGCCTGTTTTGAGGAGTGGGGCGATCTCTGTGATTGCTCTCATCGTTAGCCATCCACTGATTGCAGAAGCGATTCCTCAAAGATCTCGAGGTGCCTGTATACGAAGTACAGCATCAGAACTGGACGTGCGTATTTCTGATGTCGCCATTATAAGCGTGGGTCCGGTCAGTGCGGAAAGTGACGCAGTAACCGTAATGATGCAAAACAAGAAAACAGGACAAACCGCAGAATGTCGCGTTAACACGATCGACAATACGGTGCTATCGGTTACTCCTATTTCTCAAAACCAGAGTTAGGGCGATCGCGGTTACTCTCCGCACGGCAAGCCTATGTCGTTTGCAAAGCGTGGTCAGTCAGGCCGGATCCCACCAGCGATGGTCAGGTGCTCAAAAGTAGCATTCCTACCCTGGTGCTTCAGGGTCGTTATGACACGCAAACGAATGCCACGGTCGGTCACCAGGCGATGGCAGGGTTGAGCAATGGCTTTTATCTGGAGTTCCCTAAATCTGGGCATGGGGTCTTGGTATTTTCCCAATGTGCGAAGGATGTGGGGGCAGCCTTTGTGAACGATCCCACCCAGTTACCGAAGGCTGATTGTCCGGGAGGCTCTGAAGCCCAAGTTTGTGCTGCCAACCGCAGCGAAGTAGGGCATCCTAACGGAATTCAGCCGGATATTGTGGCAGAACCGAAGGCGATCGCTTTTTTGCCCAACTTTTTCTGCGGTTTCTGTCAATTTTCTCAGCAGACCCTGCTGAGCTAATTCCAATAGAATTCGTAAATCTTCTGATAGTGGAGGAATGAGCTCACCAGACGGTATTATACGGTTCTCTCGTGAAGGGCTTGGAGCTGGCTCTAGCGGGTCAAACTTCCAGGTCAGTTGCCGGTGATGGGATAGCAGCCTTAATAACTCCTCAATTTGAACAGGTTTGCTGAGGAAATCATCTCCACCTGCATCCAGGCTGATCTGCTGGTCAGGTTGCGCTACCGAGGCCGAAGAGACAATCACTCGCAAATGCTTGGTCTCATCCTGACTGCGCAGCTGTTTCAGTAAAGTAATCCCATCCATGACCGGCATGATTAAGTCAGTGATGATCAGATCGAACGGTTCTTGTTTGATTGCTTCTAGTGCCATCTGGCCATTTTCTACCTCTGTTAGCTGGAACCCAAGCGGCTCCAGCAAGTTCACTATCACCGAGCGATTTTCCCACCGATCATCCACAATCAGTAAATGACGACGTTGACCTTCATAACCGATGATAGTGCGGCCACCATAAGCTGAATTTTGTTGAACCCACTGAGTTGCGATGGGTAGTAGTAGCTCCAAGAAGAAATCACTCCCGACACCTAACTGGCTTTTTACCTGAATTTGTCCGCCCATTAATTGAACAATGTTTTGGCTAATGGCTAACTCCAAGCCTGTACCTTCCGACTGCCGCTTTTGATCCCCCACTTGTTCAAACGCCTGAAAGATGTAGTTGAGCTGGTTGGGCGCAATACCAACCCCGGTATCGGAGACATGAAACTGGATGTGGGTGACGGGGTGATCGGCATCTGCATGCTGCCCCAGCACTTCTACCGTAAATGTAATACCGCCTTGATCAGTGAATTTAATTGCATTGCTAAGGAGATTAATCAGCACGCTCATCCATTCTGACCGGGGCTGTCAGTACACCAGCCATGCTTACCAGCAGGTGCTGACGGCTCGCGGTTTGACTTGCAGTATGTCCCGCCGAGGCAATTGTTGGGATAACGCAGTGGCTGAGAGTTTCTTCTCCACCTTGAAAACAGAACTGTTGTCCAAAATCGGAGTCTTACCGCCCGCCCAACTACACGTTCGAGTTGCGACTTGGATTGAAGGGTTTTACAACCAACAAAGGAAGCATTCAACGTTGAACTATCTATCCCCGGTTGAATTTGAAAGGAGGTATCATGAGGCGTTTATACTGAAGTCTTCAGCTGCTTGAGCCATTGTCTACAAAAGCGGATCAATCTCAATTGAAGAAGATAACTTCGAGGAACGATTGCCCCCAGCCTTGATTGCCGCCAGGATCAAACGTGAAGATATTACAACCAGCTCGAAACCAGGGATCGTCTCTTGAATACTTGCTCAACCATCAATATTCAGCTAACGGCAGGCAAATTCTAAATGTAGTGCCCAGCCCCAATGAACTTTCTACGTAAACCTCAAGCCAGAGTTCATAATGCTATTCAGAAACTCTGTCTGGCTCAGGATCGGGTCAAAGTTTTGAAGATTATCTACTCAAAATCACCCCCACCCATCTGGTCAAGCTCTTCTACAACCGTTGGGGACAACTTTGCCCGGTCTTCTGCCGCAATCGCTGAACCCGTCTGCGTTGTTGGAGAGTTGACTACTGAAGGTTGCTTAGTGTTGGCAAGCGCCACCGTAGAAGCAGGAAATACCTGTTGCCAGTTCACATTATTCTGTGGGTCAACGGTCACGACAATAGTTTCTGGTTGCTTTGGCTTTGACGATTTCTTCTCAGTAGATTTCTGGGTGTTGGCAGGTTTATCCAAGACTTTGCCAACCTTACATTCAAAGCGATCGCCCGGTTGAACGGATCGATAACCCTGACCACAATCGATCGTTACAACCTGCCCCTCCTGACGAATGGTTTGCTGAAAGAGAGATTCTAATTTAGTCAGGTTCAGCAAACCCTTTGTATTCGGTACGTCCCAAGTTGTTGTACCTTTGTCATCGGCTTGGTTGACTGAAATTGCTAATAAATCACCCGAATCAAGCGTTCCAACACAGTCAAAGCCCTTCCCTGCCGCTAAAGCAACATTCTTTGGACAGATGACTGCTTTGAGGGAAATACCACCCTGACGAATCACTGTTTGCTGAATGTCACTTTCTAGCCTGGTTGTATCGAGGGTCTTAGTACAGGCAGACAGGGCGATCGCATTGGTCCCAATTATGAGGCTGAGCCAAATGGGATAACGTTTCCAACATTGATTCATTGCCATCTCTTTCATCGAACTGGTGAGTACCCAAAGTATGATGATTTCCTCCTGGCATAATGATTTATTGGTAATTGGGATGCCAGCGTAACCAGGAACGCTCCAGAGAGCGAGCGATCGCATCTGCCAGTTTACCAAAGAGAGCGTACATATAACCAATTCCAGAATCTGCGGCGATCGTTTCGGCAACAATCAACGTCAACCACATAATTCCCAGCGAGAACCGCACACCGACCAGAATTGATGACATGGCACCCGGAAGAATGATCTTCCAGAACAGTTGCCAGGGGTTTAACCCATATACCTGTCCCATTTCGATTAATCCCGGATCAATGTTACGAATGCCATGGAAGGTATTTAAGTAGATGGGGAACATTACACCCAGAGAGATCAAAAATAAACGGGCTTCATCACCAATGCCAAACCACAGGATCACCAGTGGTAACAGTGCAAGATTGGGAATGGTTCGTAACATCTGCACCGTTGTATCAAACAGCGTTTCAGAAAGTCGAGAGAGCCCATTAATTAGCCCTAAAGCAAACCCAATACTGCCACCGACGATGAACCCACTGATGGCACGCAAAGCACTGATACCAATGTTGGTAAATAGTTCGCCAGTCCGGGCGAGATTGATTGCTGCTGTCACCACACTGGATGGTGCGGGTAGAACCTGTGCTGGAATGGCACCAATATTTGAAAGGACTTGCCAGACTGTAATCACGCCAACCGGAAAGGCCCAGGGCAAAATGGCTTTCACACGAGGATTATTTAAATCAATCGCCAGTTGTACTGGACGATACTGACTCCAACCTGCTTTGGCTCTGAACGTACTCATAGGACTTAGAGATGATGATTGAATAGGGGCGCAACTGGTGTTCTGATATCAATTTGACTTGAAAACACAACAGATTCGATATGGACTTGGCAGTACCAAGCTCCTCCATAACTGCATGTGTTCCAAGGATTGCTTAAATCGATATGAGATTTTCAAACAACGATTTCTTCACAGATTTCGCAGTGATGATTAGTTATTCCTGAAATGAGTCAAAGATCTCAATGTTCATGAGAAATTGCCAGCGTGTGTGATCGCGTATCTTCTTTTTGCATGACTCGTTGCAAAATAGTCTCAACTGTCTTAGCGAAGGCAGCATTACCCCGCTGTCTGGGACGAGGTAAGGATACGGGAATGTCCATAGCAATTTGGCCGTCCTCAATCAAAATAACGCGATCGGCTAAAACGACTGCTTCCTCAACATCATGAGTGATCAACAATGCCGTAAATCGTTTCTCCTGCCACAAATCTTCCAGTAGTTGTTGCATCTCAATACGAGTTAACGCATCCAATGCCCCAAGCGGTTCATCCAATAACAATAAACGAGGTTGACTCGCAAGTGCTCGAGCAAGGGCAACCCGCTGGCGCTGTCCTCCGGAGAGGACAGCAGGCCAGTCGTTTGCCTTTTCTGCAAGTCCCACAGAATGGAGAACTTGCAGAGCAATGGGACGGCTACCTGTCGAACCAAGTAAACCTAGTTCAACATTTGCCAGTACCCGTTGCCAAGGTAGGAGTCGAGCATCCTGAAACATCATGCGGACAGTAGGGTTGAGCCGTTGAGTCGGCTGACCATTCAGAAAAACACCACCTGCACTTGGTGTTTCCAAACCCGCAATGAGGCGTAGTAGGGTACTTTTACCACACCCACTGCGACCAACGATCGCCACAAATTCTCCTGGTATCACCTCCAAATTTAGTCCTTGTAAAACGACATTTGCCTCAAACGACTTTTCCAACCCTTCAACAGCCAGATGTGTTCCACGGATTTCAGATCCCATACCAAAACCTCTAGTAATAACCTCCACAGCACCAAACCACAATCGATCAGGCGGAAGAGATAACAAAAACTTTAAGACTCTCCCCCTAAAGCCATAACGATAATCATTTCAGAATGGTTAGAGCCTAAAGCTTACAACTTCACTAATACAAGAATTTGTATAAAGTGAAATACACACAGAAAGCTAAAAGCTTCACTGTATGTTTCAGCTAGTTTGCCACAGCAACTTGCAGATAACAAGTACTTTTTTAACAAAATCAGAGTTGATAAATAGAAAAAATAGTCGCCATAGCAAAATTAAAATCCTATGCTTCAATGAGTGTTTGCAGAACACAATTAAGAATTTATCTCTCTCATTTTTTACATTCTTGTGGCTACAGAGTTTTAGGAAAGAGAATTCAACCTACAGCAGGCTAGCTTTCTAGGATTGATAGCTTGTGAAAGCGTTATCAAGCGGTTGTCAACAATAGAAAGAAAAAATGTTGATTGTTGTTGATTTATAGATTTCGTAGTATGGCTTAAATGTATTTAAATAACAGAATTACTGTATGTTTGGTAACAATTAACCCTTGTTAACCTAGGAAAAAATGGGCGAAATTGAACTGTATATTTCTGAAGATATAAATAAGAAATATTCCTGGCCATAGGGATGGTTAGGTTAAACATCGTAGGGCCGTTCGGCTGAACGCCCCAATGCAGCAGATAGCGGTGAAACACTTGTTTCTAGACCAGGGCAAACAACTTAGCTTGCATCAATAGCCGATCGGCATGGCTACGCTGGGATGCCCTTACAGATAGCCATACCACTTTAAAGAGTACTGTGTGCAGATACAGCGGCTTGTCGGGGCGGGTTTAGCAGATGAGGTATTTCTTTGATCGATAGTTCTTGGCAAAACCACCCCTAACCGGATCTGCCCTGCTCGTAATTTACTGGAGTTTAGACTAATTCAAAAAATACGCTACCTGTAGGAGGGGCGAACGACCGTTTGCCCTTACACAT
>CAZGDE010000143.1:0-4907 GCA_964524315.1 uncultured bacterium | reverse complement strand
CTTTTTTGAGGGGGGACAGCGGTAATATGTAATTGCTAAGTTTAGACCTCCAACTTGTTAACAAGTTGGAGGTCTAAACTTAGATGCTTTCTGGATAACTCTCGACAGTCTATTACTTTTGTGCTGTTCCAACTGCTACAGGTTGAGATGCAAACCGGGCATATCGTTCCAGATAGAAACTCACCGGATTTTCAATTGATCGTACAGAAGGGCGATCGCGCAATGTTTTCCACCATTGCTGGAGACGAGGAGTTGCCTCTGGTATTGAAAACTGGCGGAGAGATTCCAGCGTTGGAAACCGTTCAAACCAGGGATAAAATGTGAGATCCACTAACGTCAACTGCTGACCGAACCAATGCGGACCTTCGCCAGATAACTTGCTGAATGCTTCTGATTCAATATAAAGCAATGATTCGATTAACTCCTGGCGACCCTGTTCTTGCTCTGCCTCATCCTTGCCACGCAACAATTTACCGAAAGCAGTGACAAACCGTGTGTTGGCATAGTCAATCCAGATGCGCGCGATCGCCCGTTGACCAGGGTCAGTGGGTAACAACGGTGGTTCTGGAAATACTTCGTCCAAATATTCGTTAATGATGGCAGATTCGTAGATTTCAGCATTACCATGCTTGATGGCGGGAACTTTGCCGTAGCGAGAAATCTGCGAAAACCATGCTGGCTTATTTTGTAGATCAATTTCCGTCAGCTCAAACGGAATATTCTTTTCTAGTAATACCAACCGGGTGCGGTGGGCATAGGGACAGGCCGTAGCACTATAAACTTGGATGGATGACATCGTGATGTTCACTCCTAATGGTTTAGGGGGCGGGGTTGGGATAGCGCAGATTGACCACTTCAATTTCTGCCAGGATGGTTTCATCTAATTCAACCTGAGTGCTTTCCAGGTTCTCACTCAATTGTTCCAGCGTTGTCGCGCCGATAATTGTACTGGTGACAAACCAGCGACTACGAACAAAGGCCAGGGCGAATACGGCAGGTTTAAGATTATGGGCACGGGCGATTTCGACATAGGCCGCTACAGCCGATTCCACATTGGGTTTACGATAACGTCCACCAAAGCTTTCAAATAGAGTCAGGCGCGTTTTGCCCGGATCGCCATGCAAATACTTACCAGAGAGTAAGCCGAAGGCCAGGGGACTGTAAGCCAATAACCCAATATTTTCTCGATAGCTGACTTCTGCCAGAGCCGAGTCAAAAACGCGATTGATCAGGCTATAGGCATTTTGAATGGAGACAACTTTTGGTAATCCCAATTGCCTTGCGGCATGGCTGAACTCAGCAACCCCCCAGGGTGTTTCATTGCTCAACCCCAGATAACGAATTTTGCCTGCCTTTATCAGATCCGCAAAAACAGCCACCTGTTCGGTAATGGGAATTGTTTCCCATTCCTTGTCAGGATCAAAAATAGTTTCGCCAAAACGGGGTACTGAGCGATCGGGCCAGTGGATCTGGTACAGATCGATATAATCCGTTTTCAGCCGTTTGAGGCTAGCATCGACTGCCTGTTCAATATTGGCGCGATCGACCTTCTGATTTCCACCCCGTAACCAGTGGAAATTACGCCCAGGACCAGCAATTTTGGTGGCAATAATCAGTTTGTCCCGTTGCTGGCGAGTCAGCCATTCTCCAATATAGGTTTCCGTCAAACCCTGAGTATTTTCCTGCACTGGCACAGGATACATCTCGGCAGCATCAATGAAATTGACACCGTGAGCGATCGCATAATCCAGTTGTTGATGGGCTTCAGTAATAGTATTCTGTTGCCCGTAGGTCATGGTGCCGAGGCAAATTTCAGATACATGGAGATTGCTATCTCCCAATTGGTTATATTTCATGGATGGATCAATTGATTAAACAAATCATCAAAGCCAGGGAATTTCTTCCCGCGTATAGCGAAACGCTCGAAAAACAGTATTTTGTTCACCCCGCCCGACAGCTGCTACTTCACCGGATGGCGATCGCGCACCAAAGTAAGGATTCACGTATTCCCAAACAACATCACCATCGGGTGTGACTTCAAACAAACGACCAAAGGAACCTTCTGTGATCAGAGTATTACCGTTAGCTAATCGTTGGGCACCAGAAATGTAAGGGCTAAAGAAATTTTGGGGTGGATTATCGGTGTATTCCCAAACGATTTCTTTAGTTTGACGATTCACCTCAATGATGCGCGAATAATTCAATGCGGTGTGAGAACGGTGTGCGCCATTGTCAAAGATCAGAATATTGCCATTAGACAATTCGTGGGGAAAATGCTGTTGTGCCAGAATATCATTACCTAATTTCCAGATGACGTTTCCACTGATACGATCAACAATAACGACCGTTGAAATATTCCGAAAGCTCAGAATAATATTGCCATCGGCTAATTCCCGGACGGAATTGCCATGCGTCCACTCATGGCGATGATCCTGGGGATTGATGATATCCGTTACCGGATCAAGATGCTCGGAGGCGTGCCAGCTCCAAACAATTTCTCCACCGGGAGTGACTTCGTGGATCACATCAGCATACATGTCCCCATTGGCTTCTGTAGCAGGAAGACCCCCTTGAATGTGCGAAACTAGCGATCGCGGCATCTTTTCCACGCACAAAATCAACGTATTACCATTTCGTAAGCGGCAGGCATCATGGTGGTGATCGGGATGACGATATTCCCACACAATATTGCCCTTGAAATCAACTTCAGCTACCACACCACCCTTAAACAATGCCCAGAGGGGAAAACGGGTAGAGCTTTCTGGCAATTTACCGTTGTAGAGTAAATTCCCATTGGGTAGCAAATAACCATAGGGGCCGGGTGGGTAAGGCAATGTCCACTCATGCACAATGCGCCCCTTCAGATCAATCAGATATACCTTTCCCTGTCCCGTGAGGGGTGTAAACAAGGTGTATCCAGGAAACAATCTGTAGTGGTCAAGTGCCCGTAGACCTGTACCACGCCGCCGAATGGTATTTTGATCAACTCGTTGAACTGAAATGGTCATAGAAGAAAAATTGATTTAACGCAATGGAAAACCCAGATTGTTGAGGATTGCCCGCAGGTTCGCCCGATTTCGCAGAGCCTCTGGAGTGGCAATTCGCTCACTGGAATGGTGGGACCAATCCCCTGCCACATCCATGTTTTGTTCCGCGTAGAATGTCTGCATGATCTTGTCGTAATGGGCGATCGCATCGGTCTGATTGTCCAGACCGTACTGTTCCCGATGCAAGACTGCGGTCTGGGGTAGACGTGGCTTGATCGCAACAGGTTTAGCCGGATCGGGATAACCCACACATAGACCAAACACCGCAAACACATGGGGTGGCAATCCCAGTTCGGCGGCGACATCCTCCGGACGGTTCCGTATCCCACCAATGTAGACCGTTCCCAGTCCTAAGGATTCAGCGGCGATCGCAGCATTTTGGGCTGCCAGACTGGCATCTACCGCTGCCATTAAAAACATCTCCAGGTAATCCAGTCCTGCGTGGGGCAATCCCCGTTGGTCTGCGATCGTCGCTAAACGCGCCAGATCCGCTAACCAGATCAGAAACAACGGAGCCTGGCGAATGTGCGCTTGCCCATTTGCCAGGTGCGAGAGCCGTTCTTTGCGTGCTGGATCTTCTACCGCTACCACACTCCACGTCTGAAGATTAGACGACGTAGAGGCGGATTGGGCTGCTGCTACCAGTAGTTCTAAGGTGCCTTCTGGTAAGGGCCTGGAGAGGTAAGACCGGATTGAACGATGGGAGAGTAATACAGTCAGACTAGAATTCCAGGCATTATTAAAAACAAAGTCAAAGGTAGTGCCATAACGTTGATGCAGTAAGTTTTTTTGTGTAGTTGAAATATCTGCTGTCAATGTCATAGGAGCAAAGTATTCATAGGAGTGAGGTAAAGACGAGAGCATGAGCAATCAATGAAATATAGCAGCATGCTCTGACAAAGCTGGGAAGAGCATAGAAATCATCGAAGCACAACAAATACAAACAATTTTCCATCGTTGGGACAATGATGCCTAAGTCCAAACTGCCTCTATTACAACGTTCCCTTAAAGGAGGACTTTCAGACAAAATAACCTGGTGAACAGCATGCCCTGGGAAAAAACTGAGTGCGCCACCGTGGTCATGGTCGCACTCAGTGAACAGGACATAAGCTGCACCGATGAAATGCAATTTATCCTATAAGTCTGTTGACTTACCGTAGATTAATCGCAGTATTACATAGGCGGTTCAAAAACTCAAGTCTATTTGTAGGCAAAATATATGAATTCCATATAGTTAGATATTCTAACTATATGCTAGTAATTGTTAGATGACCTAACAAAGGAGATGTCAGATTGATTCGATGGATAGGAGAAAATCGGCGATCGCCCCAACCTGCGGCTTTTGAGCTCGATACCAGTGATGCAATTCTGTCAACCCATGACCTGACCCAGCAGTTCGGTAAACTGACTGCGGTTGATCGCTTGAATATTACCGTTGCGCCCGGTGAGATATTCGGCTTACTCGGTCCTAATGGGGCAGGTAAAAGTACCACGATCAAGATGCTGACCACGTTATTACCGCCTACCGGAGGCACGGCGGCGATCGCCGGTTTAGATCTTGTCCGCCAGGCAGCGGCGGTTCGTCGTGTCATCGGTTATGTTCCCCAGGCGCTTTCTGCCGATGGCACACTAACCGCCTATGAAAATTTATTAATCTTTGCCAAACTCTACGACATCCCGGCTAAACAACGACGGCAACGAATTCAAGAAGTCCTGGAATTTATGGGTTTACAGGAGTCAGCCCATCGCCTCGTTCGCACCTATTCCGGTGGCATGATCCGCCGGTTGGAGGTAGCACAATCGATTTTGCACCGTCCCCAACTGCTGTTTTTAGATGAACCAACCGTTGGGCTTGATCCC
>CAZGDE010000142.1:11368-15761 GCA_964524315.1 uncultured bacterium | reverse complement strand
GTATTAACCTGAACATTGATGAAGGCGAATTCATCTGTCTCATTGGTCACTCTGGTTGTGGGAAGACGACCCTGCTCAACATGGTGTCCGGGTTCAACACCCCGACCACTGGCTCAGTTCGGCTGCAGGGAAACCCCATTACCAAACCAGGGCCCGATCGCATGGTGGTCTTCCAGAACTATGCCCTGTTGCCCTGGATGACTGTCACCGAGAATGTGTATCTGGCAGTTGACTCGGTGCATCCCAATAAACCTGAAAGCGACAAACGCGAAATTGTGCGGGAGCATCTGGCAATGGTCGGTTTGACTGAGGCTGCTGAAAAGAAAATCACGCAGATCTCGGGGGGGATGAAGCAACGGGTTTCTATCGCCCGTGCCCTTTCCATCCGTCCTAAACTGCTGATTCTCGACGAACCGTTCGGGGCGCTGGATGCCATTACGAAGGAAGAACTCCAGGAAGAACTCCTCAAAATTTGGAATGATCATCGGTGTACGGTGCTGATGATTACCCACGATATTGATGAAGCACTCTTCCTGGCAGATCGTCTGGTCATGATGACGAACGGTCCCAATGCCAAGATTGGCGAGGTGATGAATATTCCGTTCCCCCGCCCCCGCGATCGCGCCCTGATTATGGAAGATCCGGAGTACTACGAATTGCGGAACTACGCTTTAGACTTCCTCTACAACCGCTTTGCTCATGATGACGATGAGTAAAGCCGTTGGCTAGGCAGAGGGAGACTCGGATAAGCGGGGTGATGATCATCCCGCTTTTTTCATTTAGGATTGAAGCAATTTTACTCCCCAACCACTATGGGCTTATTCGACGACTTCAGCCGCTTTCTCGAAGAACGTCTCGACGAGTACATGCGGAATAATCCCCACCTGGAACTGCTTGTGCTGGAAGAAAAGCTGCGTGAGCAGGAAGAACAAACCCTGACGCTGATGACTGACCTGAAGCGCCAGGAAAACCAACTCCAGGATGAAATTTGGGGCTTGGCGCGGGAAATTCAACTCTGGCATGTACGAATTCAGAAAGCCCAGGCAGCCAATCGGTTAGATCTGGCGGAACCTGCCCAGGCTCATGAAGCAGGACTGCTCCGCCAGGGCAACCAGAAGTGGGGACAGATGGAGGTTCTGCGCGAACGGATTAAACAAACCCAGGAATTGCAGAAGAAGATTCAGGAACGCCGCAAAGAAGTCCAGAAAAAAGTCAGCGAAGCCCAGGCAACCCGCCCCACTCCCAAAACGCCCCCGGTGGGTCCCCCTCCCGGCTGGACACCCACCGCAGCTGTTGGCAGTGGTTTAGACGATCTCGAAAAACAATTCCGCCGCTGGGAAGCCGAAGAGGAACTCGACCAACTCAAACGCAATCTGGGACGATAATGATTGCTCTATCTTTTGGAGAAGTTTACTTTCTGTACTAGAAAACCTCTTCCCCTGGAGTAAGCTGCTAGGCTAAAATTGTCCATCTGTTGAGGTAGTACTTATGATCTATCAGGTGCCACCCGTTACGACAACATCCCCTGTCATTTACCCTGACAGCGATGGACAGCCCATGTCAGATAACACCAAACAATTTCGCTGGATTGTCACGATTAAGGAAAACCTGGAATTGCTATTTGCCGACAATCCTAATGTGTTTGTTGCGGGGGATTTGCTCTGGTACCCTGTCGAGGGTGACAACACCATTCGTCAGGCTCCCGATGCAATGGTGGCAATGGGTAGACCGAAGGGCGATCGCGGTTCCTATAAACAATGGGAGGAAGACAATATTGCCCCTCAAGTTGTCTTTGAAGTGCTGTCTCCAGGTAATCGGTTAGGCAGGATGGCAAAGAAGCTCAAGTTTTATGAGCGCTATGGCGTGGAAGAGTACTACGTTTACGATCCAGACGATATAGAACTGGCGGGTTGGCAACGCTCCGGTTCCGATTTAGAAATTATTGATGAGATGCATGGTTGGGTCAGCCCTCGCCTGGGTATCCGCTTTGAGGTGACTCCCGAAACGTTAATGATTTACCGCCCTGATGGGGAAAGGTTTTTCACCTTTGTCGAACTGGCACAACGGGCAGAACAGGCACAGCAACGAGCAGAACGAGCCGAGGAACGTTCTGCCAATCTGGCAGAACGACTACGCGAATTAGGTATAGAACCCGATTAAGTTGATGACTGTTGACTTGAAGCTATTTGATTTCTTGCGTTAATGCGGGACAGTCGGGTATGCCATTGCGATCGCGAACTACCAAAGCCGTCGTCCCATGCCCGGCACACATTTTTGTCTGGGGGATGCCATCTTTGAGATACACCATCCCCACAAAGCTTTGGTAGGTGGTATCACAGGGTTTATACCAGAGACAAAACCCGCCATGTCCACAGGATTGGGCAAATGGATTGAGATCGTTCACGCTAAAGGCACAGGTACGGCAGTCACTCCTGACTCTGGCATACTGAAACGTAGCGTTCTTGCCAGTCGTGATCGCATAGGTGTAACGTTTTGTTTGCGCTGGAATTCCCAGTTGCAATTGCTCCAGGGCATTGGCAAATCGACCATGCTCCAGAAAGTAAGCCTGTTGTGCCCGATTCATGGCACCAGTAGTCGTTCTTCCTTCGGCACCGAGGCTACAGGCAAAACAGGGTTTGGCAATCCCAATCCAGATGCCACCCGTAAGCAGAACTACACCAGCAGTTGCTCTCCCTGCCATGTTTCGCCAAATTGGTGTTCTGCCAATTCCCATACATCCGCTCCATTCGTTAATGGTTTTCTTGATCATTTTTGCCATTATCCTTTCCACCATACCTGTTCTGTTTTCTGACCTTGCAACGGTTTAGCTCCCATGAATTTCCCGGTTTACATTCCCATTGGTTCCTGGCAAATTCATCCTCACCTATTCTTTGAGGCGATCGCCTACACTGTTGCTCTCCGGTTGTCCCTCCGGAATTTTCGTCGGGACAAAATCGCTCCAGATCAGCGCAGTTTGGTGATTGTGGGCGGACTGTTAGGGGGCTTGCTTGGTGCCAAATTACTGGTTGTGCTACAGCACCTGGATCTCCTCTGGCAAAACCAGAACCAACTTTTTTTGCTCTTCCTCCAGGGCAAAACCATTGTTGGTGCCCTATTAGGAGCGACGATCGGTGTAGAAGTGACGAAGAAAATAGTTGGTATCACCCAATCTACCGGCGATGCCTTTGTCTACCCCTTACTGCTGGGTACGGTTATCGGGCGGATTGGGTGTTTTTTAACGGGTCTGAGCGATCGCACCTATGGCATCGCCACTACGCTTCCCTGGGGCATCGATTTTGGTGATGGTGTCACTCGTCACCCCACCCAACTCTATGAGATTGGTTTTCTCCTGGGCCTATGGCTATTTCTGCACTTGCGATCTCGCTATGACATGGCTACCGGTGACCTGTTTAAGTTTTATCTGGTTGCCTATTTGGGTTTTCGGTTGGCGATCGATTTCATCAAGCCCGACTTCCATCCTTTCCTGGGTATCAGTGCTATTCAAGTGGCCTGTCTGTTGGCCCTGGTGTACTATCGGCGCACGATTCCTGCCCTGTTCCGGTTTGCCGCTTCTAAAGATAGATAACTCCACAGGTCGGTAGTTCCCCCCCGATAGAGGTCAAACTCTCGATAATCCACAACAATAGTCAAGTATTGGAATCAAGTATTCGGATCAAGTATTGGTGTTACTCAAAGAACGGTAAACATCATGGCTTGCGTCAAAATGCAGATTCCACCATCTATCCGGAGATGGAATCACTAGTGCAAATTATGGATTTGGTTGAGGTCGCAGTATGTTCGATCTGGTAGAAGCAACGGTTAAGCCCTTGATGCTTAACTATAAAGTGCTGGAAGTTGCCTACGAACTTTACCTCCAGGCACCCCAATCCAGTAGCCCGGTAATTAGCCTGCAAGAAGTATCACGCCGGACAGGCAAAAGTTTATTGGAATGTCGGAATGCGATTGTTGAGGCTAATCAATTAGGACGCTTCCCTAACTGCTCATTAGAATCCTCGTAATCTGCTAATCCTAACCCTGAGTGTTGGGTTGCCGAATTGGGGTGTTAACGGTTCTCTAGATTACCTTAGGGGTGTTTGGCAAAACGCCCTATTTAAAGTATTTGCGTATTTGCGCGATCGCTATTCCCTTGCGCAATCTATTCTTGCGCAATCTATTCGGTTGTCATCATTGCTGTCAGTTAACTCTCTTCAGCCAATTACTACTTAATAGACTGGAGTTTAGACTAATTAAAAAATACGCTACCTGTAGGAGGGGCGAACGGCTGTATAGCCTGACGGCATGGCTACGCTTTTCATGTATGCCCGTCATGGCTTGACGCCCTTACCTATAGTGGAAAATTACATTGAGTCTAAACTTCAAAATAGAGCTATCC
>CAZGDE010000142.1:0-11358 GCA_964524315.1 uncultured bacterium | reverse complement strand
TATCCATCGTTACCGAAGATTGGAAGTGCAGGTCTAACGCAACTAAAATTCCTGGTAAATTAATCGCGGTTGTAGAAAAGCCTCATAGTCAGGCGTTCAGGGATCCTGTTAGTAGCTGATAACTTTAACTGGCAAATGGGTACGCTTACTGCATCAACTTTATAGAATCAATAACTTTAGGCGTGTGACAAATTTCATAAGATTGACAACTCAATGTCACTCCTCTGTCAGGACAGGATGGCAAGATAACATCATTTAGGTTCGAATTAATGTCGCTACCAGCGATATTACGGAGACAGAACTCCAATTCAAGTGTTGTTTTTCAGAGTTGCCGTTAATTTACTGAAGTGTTGTTTTTCTTCCTATTTTCGGTGACTTCCCCGTTGATTGCAGGCTAGCTGAGTTGTTAATAAGCCGATAGCTACCTTGAAGTTTTGTAAATTTCTGGTGGAGTTATCGCTGAATTTTGCTGTTCCTAGGGACATTATTGTGTGTTGTCACCTGGTCATTGGTTGTGCTTTGCGCCAGAGTAGGCGTCATCTGGCAAGGGTTGCCTTCCGGTAATCCAGCTGGCACGCTGTCCCAGTCATTCTTAAGCTAATAACCCTCTCGCCGTATTCGCAGGAAGCAGTTATGTCAGACCGCAAATTAGCCAAGACTGTTCAATCCCTTCTACGACAGATCTGGCGGTTGCACAGGAGCATTACCAAGTCAACGATCGCCTGGTTGTTGCGGACAGCCCTGGTCATTAACCGCCGTAGTCGCCATGCCACTGCGGGTTTTGTCTTGCCGACCACGGTGCTGCTAATCCTGGTTGTGACTTTGACCGCTGGTGCCCTTACGTATCGAGCGTTTAATACGAGTACCCGCACCATTGCCGACACCCAAAGCCGGGTTATTTATAACGCTGCGACTCCTGCGATCGACCGGGCAAGGTCAAAAATCGAGTTCATGTTTGACTCGAATAAGGATACCCGCTTCCCTGGTGGCGTACCGCCGGAATCTCTCCTGGTATCCATGATGCTGAATGGTAGTCCGGGGGTCACCATCAAAAATGACGTTGTGCAGCCATTGACCTACGCCGGCGGTAATAGCAATGGTATGGGTAACACTCAGGATCCCTATACCCTACCCGATGAGACTCGGGCAGACATCAACCGGGATGGGCTGGCTGACAACGCCTGGCGCTACCGCATCGACACGAACGGCGATGGTAATCAAGATGCGACCGTCATCTACTCGATTCTGTTATCAACTCCGCCCGATGGTAACGCCGATCAACCCGGTTGGAAGAAGTTGATCGGTATGACCGATCGCCAGAAGGCTGATGGTGAACTTGACCCGTCTAATCCATCTCGCCGTGTCTCTTACGTCCGGCATGGCCCCCTCAACGATGCATCACGGGCCAGTAGTTGCCGGGTGTCAACGGGTGGCGGTGGTGTTGAAAAGGGCTGGTATGAAAGCGGTAACAACACATCCAATCTGAGTAAAAACTTCCAGGTTGATGCCTTCGTTGTACCGGACAGTGGTGGTGCTGGTAGCAACACCTATACGACGCTGGAATTCAGTCAGGATCGGATTGTGCAACGGGGCAACAAGTGGGGAGCCTGGTTCCGTAACGACCTGGAGATCTTCCCCGGTCCCCAGTTCAACTGGAACGGGGCAATGCACACCGAAGGTAGTTTGATCATTGGTAACAATAGCTTCAGTGCTTACCTGATCAGTTCACCGTCCTCCTGTTTGTTCTCACCGGAGAGCAACTCGGAAATTACGATTACCGACACTCTCGACTCTGATATTGCCGCGCCCAATAATGTCTTCAAAGGTATCCTGGCTTCCGGCAAGGTCAACGATAGTAGCTATGGTGGCGCTTCCCTGATCTACCTGCAAAATGGTAACGGGTTTAGCACCAGCACGCTTGACAGTACCAGGGATTGGGCATCAGGTAGCAACCCCTATGAAATTTCGCTAAACCCCGTTGATGTTTACATTCGGGATGGTTACCGCTCCCGTGCGCCTAACCCTACCAACGTTCCCTACTACAGCCGGAACAATAACTTTGGTTCGCGCATTCGCTCTGACGATGCCGATGCACCTTACGTCGATGATACCTACCGGGCCGACAACCGCTATGGCCCCAAACTGGTGTATGACAAGGCGAGTGGTATTCCCTCAGGTAGACGGGTGGGGCAAATCATTCAACCCGGCGATAACGTCTCGCGTGACCCAAGTAAAAACCTGGCTGCCCAGGACAAGCTATTAGCAACTGACCCCGCTGCTGGTGGTGATTCCGCCAATATTGGTTTGGATGGCTACTGGGAGCGTCGGGCCCGGAACCAGGGTTTACGCGTTCTGGTGGGGCAACGGTTGGAACTGGGTAATACCAATGGTTGGGAACCACCCAAAAACCGTCCCGATGATGGTGATACTGGAGTTGGTGGGAACCAACCCCAAAATCCCAGTCGCCCGGCCCCGGTCTCGTATCCGTTGGGTACGCCCGATAGCGACTTGACCGATTTGCGATCGGTGAATTTGGCAACCAATGTGGTTACATCGGGGCTATCCGATGTCAGCCAGGCGGATGTGGATGTTAGCGACAGCGAGGGTGATCCCCTCTATCCCCCCCACGGCACAAATTCCCACGAGGCAATTCAGCGCCGCACTCTGCGTGACAACCTGGCTGCGGTGCAAGCAACGGCGGTTTACCATGCGGCTGTAGATCGTGACTACCCGGTTGCCTGTTTTGCCAGTACGGCGCACCCCGGTAGTCCGTTTACCTTGCGGCAGTCGATCAACTTCGTACCCACGTTCTTTGTTAATAGTGCACCCAATGGCACCCCTAACCTGACGTCGGCTGAAGATACATTACTGTTGACCGACTTTTTCAATGGGCGTGGCACTAATGGGTGGGAGTTTGAACCGCCAATGGGGACTGCCACTGCCTTTGCCACTGCCATGAATGATATCAATAGCCCGATGCGCATTGCGTTGACTAACCTGGCGCAATTTGCGGGTGATCATGTCAGTGATGCCCAGACGGGTGCGTTTCCTCCCACCCAGGAACCAGGCAGGGTTCACCCCTATCCTGACCTGACCATGTGGGGCAACTACTCGAACTTGCGGCGCACCCTGGCCCAACTGAATACGACGTCTTATAACGATCTCAGTCCGGCAGACAAAACCTACTTGCAAACAGCGGCCTGCACACTAGGGATGCTGGCTCACAACATTGACCAGGTACAGCGATTTGACCCCCGGAACCCTAACAATGATAGGGCTCGCGCGGGTACTTCCCAGGTCATGTTCCAGTTGGGGGTAGACCTGCGTAACCTCATGAATGGGCGGGTCGATGAAGCCGCTGGTGACTACGAAGTGTTACCCCGCGCCCAATTGGCTACCTACGGGTATAGCAATACGGGTACCTACGACCAGAACTTATATAACCCACGTGACTACGACCGGGTTCCCGCCGAAGCGTTTCTGGGTAAATTGCGCGAATACTATCTGGCAACTTCCAGCAACCCTACCTTTAATGATGGACGGTTGCGGACGGCTGAACTAATATTTTCCTACTTCCAGATCCGCCGCGATCGCACCTATGGGTTCCGGTCATCGCCAGCGGCCAACACCTGGAATTACAACCCCTACGTCACGACCTTTGCGAACAATGGTAGAACCTATCTCTGGTCGTCTGCCTGTGACCCCAACCTGTTTTCTCTGAACCTGGGGGCACCGGCCCAACGGGTTGGTGGTGATATTCCCGCAACCGACTATCACTCTGTCCAACTGCGCCTCGCTGAAGCGGCTCGTTTAGGGTTATCGCGGTTGTGCGGTACGGTGATTCCTGCGGGGGCAGCCCATGACTTTCCAGGTGACTATGGTTTACCCCAACGAAACAGTACCCGGAGAAACTTAGGTAAAACTGTTTCAACAACACCAACGGCGGATGCGGTAACGATTCCTCCAGTTGCCGATAATACCCAGTACATTCCTAAGATTACGGTGGCTGCTTCATCGGCGTATCTCTATACCGCTGAAGGCACTCGTAGCCCCGATGGGTTTACAACCACACCAGCGGAAGGTGCCAATAATAACCTGCAGACATCTCCCCTCTGGAACCGGGGGGTATACCTGCAAGCAACGGTTGCACCCAAGTGGCCTTCACTCTACTATCTGTTCCCCGAGTTTGAGCACAACCAGGATGGTACTGTTGTCGCTGGCGTACCCAGGGTTGTCAATGGGGTGATTGATACCGAAAATGATGGCATTGGTCTAAACGTTCCAACTCCTCTGCCTGGTGGAATCCCACAAAACGTAAGGGCCAACAGTGACAACGATTGGAGTGATGACATTGACCAGCGCCAGCCCACGGGGGCGTTGACAGATTGGTTCTCGTCAGGGGATCCGGCAAGCGGGCGCGTGATGCCAGCGGGCTTCCAGCCCTGGGCTGAGCCTTACATTGTTGATACTTATATCAACGGCACCGTCAACGGTAGTGCCCGTTACCGTGTGGTCGATACCCTCTCCCCATCTATCTCGCCGGCTGTCGTCGGTACGGCCTATCCCAGACGGGGTGGTTACATTACCGCTGGTATTTCCTTCACAACGGCTGAAACCAAAGATCTGGCGTCTCATGCGGCGGGGGCAACCGCAACATATAGCTATCGGACATTTGTGAATCCTCTGGATGATCGCCCGGTTAGCTCGGTTGCTCTCCGCCCACGGAAATTGCCGACTGGGTTCAACAACCCCTTCCAACTGGCTGATAACCCCGAATGGCAACTACCCATTTCCGTTGCTCCGACTACGCCTGCTGCCCAAAATGATCCCCCTAATCGCATCGTGGCACCCAACACCGATCGAATTCAGGGTACCGTTGCGGTCATTCCTTTCCTGGATCGGGCTATTTTCAACGGGCGGGAATGGCAACCGGCACGGGTAATGGACATTGATATCGGTATGTTACGCCGTACCCGTCCCCGTAACCAGGGTGGGCCCAATTCTAGCCCTGAGGCATACCCATCCGATAGTGCATCGAAGCGGGATGTCTGGTTGCCGGTCAATGGTATTGTCTACGCTTTCCGGGAAGATGCCGTGCGGGAAGATGCAATTGCCCGCCCTGCTGGTGGTACAGTATCCGATGCCCGGAATGCAAACGCCCAGACTGACCCGGCGGTGCGATCAGCTTATGTCGTAGGTTCTACTTCCTGCTCCACCCAGCCATGTCTCTCCATCAAGGCCGTGGATGGTATCCCTGACCCCGAACGCCGGGTGCATGGCTTCCGGTTACGGAACGGTGAAGTGCTACGACGGCACCCCGACATGGGGATTCCTGACCAGGACAACATCCGGGGCTTATCGTTCTTTACCGATCAGCCGGTCTATATCATGGGTGACTACAACCTCCACCAGGCAGGTGGTGATAATGATGTCGCCGGTACCCGCTTAGAAGAGTTTGTTGAACAATTACCCACAGGGGGTGCCTACAACCAGACCCAGTTTTACAATCAGCGGCAAACGCGGGAAACTCGTTTTGCGGATCCCTTGCAGGATCGTTGGCGTCCGTCAGAAATTCTGGCCGATGCGATCAGTGTGGTATCTGAAACCCTATGTGATGGCAGTTTGATTGATACGTTCATGACCACTGCCTCAACGACGGATACCCTTGCGGAAACGACCTACTCTGGTCGGGCCACGACTGATTCGGGTGTGGCCTTCCCCAATGGTTTCTACCCCTATCGCCGCACGACGGGTGACACGGGTGGTGCCACCGTTTACAACAACATCCTCAATGGTTTGTATGGCACTGGCTGTACGGGTACGGATACCTCAGGCCAGCGCACTACGTTCCTGAATCAGAACCGTCCCAATCTGGCATTACCAGCGAACTGGAGTTGGATGCGGGAAAATCCGAACGACATCTTCTCCCCCGTTGAAATTTCCCGGAATGGTCAGGGCATGGTGTGGCCTCCCTTACCGGCGACGACGGTTCCTCTGGTGGATGATGTGACGGATACGACCGCTCCATTCGCTAAAGTGGCCGCTACCACTGGCAGTAGTGGTGCAGCCTATGCTTCCACCGTACCGAGTGAACCACGGATGGCTGGTCCCTATAACGCCAATCCGGTACTGGGCACCTATGACGATATCACCGCTGGTCGCCCCACCCAAAATGCCCAGGCTACCCGTGTCAATACCATTATTGTGAGTGGTCTGGTGCCTTCCCGGCAGAACCAGTCCTATGGTGGTCTGCACAACTTCCCCCGGTTCATCGAAAACTGGTCTAATCTCTGGTTTGCTGGTTCCTTCTTGCAGTTAAACTTCAGCAACTATGCCACTGCGCCGTTTGACTCAGAAGCCACCGAACCGGGTACCAACCCGACGACGGCAGAACGGATTCCATATTACGGCGCACCACAACGTCTCTGGGGTTATGACGTAGCATTACAACTAGCTCCGGCTGGCCCAGCGGCATCCCGTTTCGTGACTGCCAGCAGAGCCCGTAACGAGTTCTACAGCGAACCACCGGCAAATGACCCGTATATCAACAACCTCTGCCGCGCTCTGCCCGATGCAGTGATTCCTGACAATCGCTGCCCATCCTAAAGCGCGTTGACTGGTGGCAGGCAGCATCCCAGAGGCCGCCTCGTTTGATGAGCTTATAATGTGTTCATCTCGATCGTTTCCCCTCTGGTGATGCCCTGCTTCTCGCCGCCAGTATCCTATTTACTCTTCTGGAGGACCTGTGTATGCGAGTTCATCAATCCCGGTTGGTTTCCCCCCGGATCGCGTTGTTTTTGTTGCGGGCGATCGCACCTCCTCCGGGTACATCGGTGCGACGGCAAACATCCCGTCCTGATCAGGGTTTAACTCTGATTGAATGTCTGGTTGCCATCATCATTGTGTCATTGACGATTCTGGCAATTACTCCACCCATTCTGCTGAGTGCGGCGACGCGGATTCAGTCCCGTCGGGCAGAGCAGGCAAACCATATCGCGCAGGGGGAAATTGACCGCATTCGTACCCTGGTTGAGCGTGGCACCTACACTATTAATGATCTACCAGTCGATGCTGCGGTCAACCCACCTCAATCGATTAGTTCCGTTAATACTGCTACGGTGTCGCCAACCTCAAGCCCACTGCTCTCTCCGGGGGCTTGTGCGGGTGCAACCCGTTACCCACCTGCCACTCCGATGTCAGTATCTAACCTGGCGCGGATCGATATCGATGGTGATTGTACCCCCGAATTTATGATGCAGGTGTTTCGCTCGACGGGGTACAAACCAACCAACGTCGCGACTGATCCACCTTACTCCTTCCTCATGATGGTAAGGGTCTATGCTTACAACCCTGGCGAGAACATGCCTAACCTCCAGAGGGAGAGGGCTTCAGCCGTCATGGGAAATACCGGATCTAAAGATAGAACACTCGATAACCGACGGTTTCCCCTGGCGGTTCTCTACTCACCGATCGCCCGTAATGACCAGGGCCAGTCTTTAGGGCAGTTATGTAATCAGGCTCGTGGTAGTACAACAGGTTGTAATTTCTAAGGTGGTGAGACCCATGCTAAGACCTCGCTTTATTTCCGGCTTAAGGCGGTTGTGGTTGTCTAGGTTCCGCCGTCGAAATAACGGTTTTACGCTGACCGAACTGCTTGTTGCCATGCTTATTGGGACGATCATTACCGGGGCATTGTTGTCACTGGTGATCGATCTAACGGAGGTAAACCAGAAGGATGTTGCCCGTAGTGAGACTCAACGGGATGCCCAATTGGCGATGAACTTCATTGTGGAAGATTTGCGCGAAGCAATCTTTGTTTATGATGGTGACTGCTTGCAAGGATCAGGTGGGGTGGCAGACATCGTCACGGGAACGTTTTGTCCTGGTATTGTGAACCACATTGCGCCGGTAATGACGTCGGTGACGGCATCCGCCCGTTATACACCTGTCTTGGCATTCTGGCGGGCTGATCCCTTATCTGATGAACTGGCTCAAATCTGCCGCACGCAGTCAAATAACTCGTTGACAGCATTTACTAACTATTTGTCAACTTCACAAATTCCCTGTGTGGCAGGTAGAAGCTACACTCTCGTTGTGTATGGAATTGTGACTGATCTGAATCCAAATGACACAACGTGGCGGGGGCGGGCTCGCCTGGTGCGGTATCAACTACCTCAGTTTACGGGTTCCCCACCGACCATTACACCGGGTTGGGTAGATCCCCTCGCCAATGACGGTACATTTCGATCATGGCCCTATCAAAAACCCGTGGGTGCGAGTACCTATACCAATCAGCAAACTACTTTACCGGGCAATGGGCCCAGCGTGTTGATTGACTTTATGGATGATACAAACGCATCTACTTTGCCAGCCAATTCTCAGCCAACCTGTACCACTCCCAGCCGATTAACGCCGAACAATGCTGTCCCCTCTAACCCTGGTAATGTTCGCAGTTTTTATGCCTGCGTTCGGGGAAATACGTTGAATGCCCAGGCTGATCCGACATTGGCAGCGGAAGTGAATGTCAATCAGGAGGTACTGGTGGTATTGACGGCCAATCCCGCTGGTCGGGCAGGTATACCTTTGAATAGTCCAAGTAACTCGGATCGGTTGTCACCTCTGCAAGCGCGTGTGTTGACCCGTGGGGTTGTGCAAAAATCGCCTGCTAGTTCTTTCTGAAGTTGCCCGGAGAAACATATGCCAAAGCGTTTTCGCTCCCGTCGGTCTGAAACGGGCTTTACCTTAATCGAAATTCTCGTGATTTTGGTAATTATCGGTGTCTTGTTTGCGATCGCTGCTCCAGGTTGGGATGCGATCATTATGCGCCAACGAATTTCTACCGCACGTGAGCAGGTACTACAGATTATTCGCCAGGCTCAGAGTGAAGCTAGAACCAGTAAGTCGGCCAGGGCGGCAGTGTTTTTCCCCACCCCAACGGGAGGAGGCGTACCCCGTGTGACAACAGCTCCCTTTTCGTTTGGTGGTAGCTTGCCCATGAACACCGCCAGTATTACGAATTGGAAACCCCTGGGTGATAGTGTCAGTGCTAATAGAAGTGTGAAGTTAACTGTCACTAGTCAGATTGGGAATAATAATGCGCTGGTGTTTGACAGTAATGGTGCCATTGCCAGCCCTCCCCTTGTCACAGTGCAGCAACTGAATGACACTAACGTCAACTCTATGTTTGCTGTCACGCTTTCCAGAGAGGGAGTCGCTGACAACAACAGTAAACGGTGTGTAATTGTTCAAACCCTCTTAGGGTCAGTTAGAACTGCTGACGGCACTGATTGCCCTTAGCAAATTTGAGCGGATTTGTCTGGGATGTCAGCGGAGCTAGTTAGGCTTGGGGTGTAATCTCTCCTTTTAGGAAGGAACTCTACGAGTTTCCAGAAGCCTCCAGAGAAGTTTGGATTAACTCTAAGTGTGAATTAAACTCTGCTTCTGACACCCGCTGTACTTCCTGGCCCGGTTCAAAACATTGGGCAAGATAGGCCATGTTGCGCTCAAGCTTACCGGTTTCCAGGTTGACGCTTAAAACGTCCATGCCACCGTCCTTGGTTGCGACTACTTTCACGGGGCGGCCATTAATCAAAAAGTACCAGGGAAAAGCACTACTCATTCGTTCACCCCTAAAAATTGCCGCACATGATGTAGGTAGGTAGGTTCATCCTCCAGCATGGGAAAATGGGCCGTATCGGTTAACGCTACAAAGTCAATCAGGTTATTGAGCGCTGCGGCCTGTTGTCCCATGGCTGCCGGGATAATAATATCCCGATCGCCTGCAATCAGCAGTGTTGGCACCTGTACCCTGGCAAACTCTTGGGGCATCACTTCGGCCGCTTTTTTGCTAACGCAGGTAAAAATGGTGCCCAGCGCTGCCTGATAGTTGGCCAGCAAAAAATCATTTAAAAACGCCCGACTAATGGTACCGGGTAAGGAACGATGCAGAAACCGCTTCATAAACATCCGATCCATCAGCGGTAACCCATAGAGCCAGCGGGGACGGAACTTAACCACATAGCCACCGAACTTGTAAAAGGCATTAAACGCTTTTTCGTCGTACTCAAAAATGCCACTACAGGTCAAAATTGCTCGCTCAACTCGTTCTGGATAACGGTTGAGAAAGAAGACTGCGATCGATGCTCCTGCAGAATGGGCGTTTAAGTAAATTTTGCCAATGCCTAAAGCATCCAGCAGCATTGCCAGATCATCGGCATAGGTTTCCAGTTCATAGCCGGGGCATTCAAAACCTTCTGTCGGGAAAACATTGGAACGCCCAAACCCCCGCAGATCGTAGAGTAAACAATCAAACGTATCGGCAAGTTGCTGAGCTGTTCTTTCCCAATAACGGGCTGAACCACCCCAACCGTGAATAAATACCATGACAGGCTTACTACTGGGTGTTACCCCATTCCCTGCTGTAATCCATTCGTAGTGGTGATTAAACCCACGAACCGTGATAGTAGGCATTAGGCTGATTCTGGTTTAGGAATTGATGAGGGATGCATCAATAGTTCAGCAGTGGAACGTTTCTCAACCATTTCACGCGTGATAACGCAGCGAGTCACATCCTTACGGGACGGTAGCTCGTACATCACATCCAGCATTAACTCTTCCACAATACTGCGCAGTGCCCGTGCCCCGGTCTTGCGGCGATAGGCTTCCTGCGCGATCGCCCGTACAGCGTCCTGCTTGAATTCCAGGTTGACGTTGTCCATCTTCAGCAACTTTTGGTACTGCTTCACCAGCGCATTCTTCGGTTCTGTCAGAATTGCGGTCAAGGCATCTTCATCTAATGGATCAACCACGGCCATAACTGGCACCCGCCCAATAAATTCGGGTATCATACCAAATTTGACTAAGTCATCCGGTTCAAGATGTTTCAGGATGTCTGCTGCTCGTTTTTCCTTCGGCTGATTTTCACCGGGTTGAATAAAGCCAATCGACTTTTTGCCAATTCTCTGCTCAATGGCCTTATCTAAACCAACAAAGGCACCACCACAGATAAACAAGATATTGCTGGTGTCGATCTGAATGCAGTCTTGGTAAGGGTGTTTGCGGCCTCCTTGGGGTGGGACATTGGCGATCGTCCCTTCCAGCATTTTCAGCAGCGCTTGCTGAACACCTTCTCCTGATACATCTCGCGTAATGGACGGGTTTTCACTCTTACGCGCAATTTTGTCAATTTCGTCGATGTAAATGATGCCTCGTTGCGCTTCTTCCACATCCAGATCTGCGACTTGAAGCAACCGCAGTAAGATATTTTCGACATCTTCGCCAACGTACCCTGCCTCTGTTAGGGTGGTGGCATCGGCAACAGCAAAGGGGACGTCTAGTATGTCGGCTAATGTTTGAGCC
>CAZGDE010000141.1:1346-15791 GCA_964524315.1 uncultured bacterium | reverse complement strand
GTACTGTATCGAATCGCAGGCTATGTCATAGACGCCTCTTCTCTATGTGCTCTCCTTTTATCAGCCCTACTGAAAGAGCCTTTTTCTCAAGCAACTACAAATTTAGTGACAAAGCTACTTATCGTTTATGTACTTTATAACTATCCCGGTGAGGCTGGGAAATATCTTAAGGATAGAGCTGATATGGAAGACCTAACCGAAACTGAGGCACAAGTCATCCAAGAAGCTTTGTCTCAATCTCAAATTTACTTAAAGAATCGCACTAAGCTACCACGCCTTAAGGAGTTCCAACCTTCTACCCAGAAAACTTATCTTTACCGAATAGCAAAATGGAAACATCAACAAGAAATGATGGAACAAGCAGAAGAGCACTCGATATTCAACAAAATCATGCCTTCGGTTCTGTTCCTATACGGTAGAGCCACAGCCAGGGAACAAGAAGGTCAATTTATAGATCCCATGCCTTTTATTTCGATCTCAGCATCTACTGAAATACCTCAAGGCGAGTTGATCGATCCTGTTGGACAAGCTTATTTACGTATGCAATGGCGATACGCTGGCTTATCAAAAACTGACAATGAAGCAGGAGCAAAGTCTACACAGGAGTAAGTGAAATGAAACTGCTCATTAGAGAGTATTTAAGTATGTTAAAAGAATCGGGAGAATTGGATGCTCTTCTTCCCGACCTCCTGCTTGCTATGGGTATCAATCCGCTAAGTAGACCCATGAGAGGAGTAAGACAGGATGGGGTAGATATTCCTGCTATAGGAAGAGATCCTGAGGATGGGATTGAGAAACTTTTTTTAATTACAGCAAAAAAAGGTGATATTACGAGAACTGAGTGGGATAGAGCACCTGATGGAGTTCGTTCATCGATCAATGAAATCCGTGAGGGGTATTTACGTAATCGTATTCGACCTGAACATGGAAAAATTCCTAAGAAAATTATCCTTACTACAGGCGGAGAGCTAAAACAGAATGTAGAACCAAACTGGATTAATTACATCCATGAACACTCAGTAAATCATCCGAAGTATGGTCAGATTGAGTTTGATTTCTGGGGAGGAGATAAGCTAGCAATACTCATTGAAAAACATCTTTTAGATGAATATCTCTTTTCTGAATCAGTTCAGAAAGATTTACGTAAAACAATCGCACTTGCTGATCAGAATGAAGACGAGCCTTTGTATTTCTATAGGGTGGTAGAAGAAACTTTACTTAAGCAAGAGCTACAAGAAAAAACTACAGGTGCAGCAAGTAAAAGACAAAAGGCTCTTTGTCTTCTAAATCTTTATCTTAGTATAGTTTTTCACTGGTGCCAGGAGGTTGATAATCTTAAGCCAGCTTTACTTTGTGCCGAACGTTCAATTCTTTTAGTTTGGGAATGGATTAGTCAGCATAATTTCTTTAACGAGGAGGCAACATACTCAAAATTTGAAGAGCTATTCTTTACTTATCATTCGGTTGTAGCTGCTTACGTTAATAAAATTAGCCCACACTGCTTCACAAAAGATGGGTTATTTGGTTATGCAGAAGGAGAAGAATTAGAGTATCCCCTTCGTACATTTGAAGCAATAGGAATCTTGGGTACACTAGGTATCGTTTCATGGAACATAGCTTCAATTTATGAAGATGAAAGCGTTAAAGAAAAATGGTTCAAACAACTCGAAGCTGTTGCACAAATAATCGCTGCTCTCATCCACAACAATCCATCAGGATCAACGCCTCTGTATGATAGTCATGCTATTGAAATCACACTAGCTCTTCTCACTCTAGCTCTTGGAAAGCAGCAGGAATATGCTGCGCGTTGGCTTATAAAAATAAGTACCACTATTATCAGTGCTTACAAACTTGGTCGTTGCTTCCCCATTGATACAAATTCATACAATGATTTGATCACCATAATGGTAGGAAAAGCTCCTCCGCAGGATAAGCTAACTAGAGCTTCGACAATTCTACCTATGCTTGGTGACTGGTACGTTATTCTTAATTTGCCAAATAAGTATCAGGAATTTCAGCAATGTGTCAACAAGATATTCGCACACACCAACCTCATGCTATGGTTTCCAGATGAAACCACAGAAAACTTTCTCTATAGTACTAATGCTGGGTACAAGAGTGGAGTAGGTATTTCCCTTCCTTTAACTCAATCAATTTATGATTCACAGCTAAGAATTCTTAGATTACGCAAAGACAGAGAGAAGCTTTACGAGCAAATATCTTGCATAGCTCAAGGTTGGTTCTCGCTTACAGCCATTGCAAGCCGTCATTTTCGGACACCAGTTATGCCGTTGTTATGGCATCAGTTTTTGCAAAAGGATAATGCTGATTCATTGAGTATGTGAGAAATCAGTTTGAGAGATGCCGAAAACCAACTTGAACAGGTTAAGATTTCATTAGCGATCGTACCCAACCGCGTGTAGTCGTTCAGAGTCTTTTTCTTGCCGTTGAGACTGTCGTTGCAGGCGATTGGCAACCATCTCAAATCGGTGAGCGTCCGCAGTCGTCACTCTGGTTGCTTTCACATCTGGTTCTCCCTGCTCGACCTTCAAAATCATTCCCCGACCCGACTTTAGAATTTCTGAGGGAAGATTCTGACGATCTGCCTCCGATGGTTGAACTCCACGCCCTTTCGCAAAGGCATAAACCGTATTTTGTTCAGCGTAAACGGTGTAGGTACTGCCGACATAGCCAATTCCTTTCTCAGTTTCTAACGGTTCTCCACCAGTCTCCAGAATGGTGTTTGCGTGCTGAGTGATCGCTAAAGTCTGCTCACGCCAAGCAGATCTGTCCTTATCCATTGCCTTCAAGTCGCGATCGCCCAGTGGTTGCCCCTGCACAAACGCCTTGCCAATCTGTTCAATTTTGCTCAGGTGGCGATCTGAGCGTCCGACATCTCGCGCCTGACGATACCAGTTTCGGACATCCTCAACCGAAACCTGTGGTCGAGATTGCTCCGGCTGCTCAGTTATTGGAACCATTAAGGTAGGGGAATTGGATTGAGCTACCGGATCAGGGGCAGTGGTAGCAACAGCAGTCGATGGAACTGATTCAAGGGGTTCTGATTGATTGGCAAATTGCTCTTGGTTGGATTGGGCGATCGCCAACCGTTGCACAGCGATCGCAACGGTTTCCGCAGGCGATCGCCCAGTTTGATAGCCCGCCTGATCCAGTGCCACCGCTGTCTCTCGAAACGCTTGCAGATCTGCTTCTGAAATGTTACCCGTGCAGTCGGGGTCGAGACCTCCCCCAATACTTTGAGCCGTCATCTCACTGCCATCCTTACCTACTACAAAGAAGTTATCGTTCAGGGGATTGTAGCTGAGATTGTAATTTTGACTGGCAACCGTCCAGAACTCATCATTTTCATCTAATTTAAGTTTACCAATGGCTTCCCCGTAGGTGTAGGCTCGTTCTGCAATTTGAAGAATTTCTTGCCCCCTCGCCAATTCAGCCTCTCTTGCTTGCGCTACAGAGATCTCAACGTCCAAGTTTTGAACCAATTGCCCTTCACCAAGTTCTACATCGTCACTAACAGTTTGCGTGGTAGCTTCCACCATGCCTGACTCAATTCTCTCAACGGCTGGTATGGTTTGTGCCGTTTGCTTAGATGCCCATGCTTGTTGTGCCGCTTCTGCAAATCCTTGATCCAGAATATTTCGGGCAAACATGGCTCCAAAGCTTTTATCCAGTTCGCGTGACTCACCGCCTGTGAAAGGATTTTGAACCGCTGTTTCACAAAGTTTCAGATGCCCGGTATCAGAAAGATGAAACACAATTTCGCCATCATGAACCAAATCAAAATCGTCTTGGCGATAGTAGGTGCAATAGAGAAGATTGTCGTGACGCTCAACGACCAACGGAAGGTAAGGTTCATTTTCGATCCGAAGATGAAAGCCTTGCTCTGGCTCTGGTACGTTGAAGATGACATCCGCAAGTCCTGCTTGATCGAGAAATTTCGCAATGCTTTTCTCTGCTCGACCAAATTGATCCCTGGAGGGCAGAATTCGAGAGGTTTCCATTGCGTCTTCAACAGTGGCTTCCGATTGAGGCGATTGACCTGACCCCTCTTGCGAGTGGATTTGGTCTGAGCGCTCCAATTCACTCTGCACCACGGTTTGAATTGCTAATTGCATAAATTCAGGAGTTAGCCCGATGCGATCGCGTTCCGGGTAATGCTCCATAAAGGCAGAGGCAACTTCTGAACCATTAACTTCATTTTGTTGCAACCATCGACGCAATGCCGGAGCGATTCGTTGAGTTTCCGCGTCTAAGTGCTGCACAAAGTCCTGATGCACCTGCTGTATAGCAAACTGAGCATAGGTGGCTACATCCTGTAGACCCTCTGCCATAACAGCGACATCAGATCGCATAACGTGATCAATTCGCGTTTGAGCAGGATATTCCATCCAATTCGCCGTTGCTCCCTCAAACTCCAATCGCAAATAATCATCGGGAGCCTCAAACACTCGTACAGTCAGATCACCCAGAGCAGTTGAGATCGTAGCCGTTGCAATTTCACTGGAGGCAATGGCATCTCCATTGGGTGAAGAATTCCCATCCAGACTTGCCGCTTCTACGGCTGGGACAACGGGCAGTTCAGTTTGGATTGGAACTGTTGATGATTCTAAAGTTGACATCTCCGAAACCTGCACTGGCGGTTCAACGGTTTCCATTGTCGGCAGATCCAATCCCATCAATTCCCGCGCCTTGTCTTGATGGCTGAACGCCCTGAGTTTGCCATGAGACTCGTAAAGATAGGTCAAAACTGCCTCAACCTTGTCAGCCTCAACCACCAGCCGCATTCTCTCCCCTAATGAAGTAAACTCCGCTCCAGCGGCAGCAATCAACCCTTCATCGAGGAAATAATCTCCCCCTTTCTGCTTACTCGTGTCGGTCATGAGAGCTAGCTTGCCATCTCGTAATCCCATCACCGATAGCCGTTGGTCAGCCGATTTCAGAGTCCCTTTGTTGTCCGTCACTTCCAAGAAGCGCTGACAGAATTGTGGTGAGGTGATGATGACAGGCTGTTCTTCCAGCGCCTCTTCAATCTTGAAGTTCCGCGCCATCAGCATTCCCTGGTGAATCTCACCATCCTCTGTGGTGTAGTTAATCAGCTTACCTGTAAACTGCTCCGCTGCCCGAATAACGTTGCCTGTAAAAATTTGGCGTTGTTCGTAAGCCTCCTGCTGCTTCTCGTCAAACTTGTTGATAATCTCATTGCCTCGCCAATCCAGCACCTCTTGTTTCAAGCTAACTCCCGTAATTGATTCGGTATTGATTTTGGAGAACGGAACGATGAGTTGCTGGGTTGCATCTGCCACCTGAATTTGAAGCCGCCACATTGAGGGTGCCACCGGGTTTCCTTCCTCGCTGGAGCGATCGATCACCTTTTGCACAATGCCATAGTGAAAGTCACCGTCTCGATTCCCCGTTAAGCAGACGGACTGACCGACTGGAAACTGTTCTAACCACTGCTCGACGGTTCGAGCTTGGCGGTTGAGTTTATCGTTTAATTGGGTGATTTTGAAGCTCAGCTTTTCGTTGGCTTCGGTTTCACCGCCTTCAGTTTCAGCATTTTCCTGTCCATTGACATGCGATTGAGTTAACCGTTCCAGCGCCCGCTCTCGATAAACTTGGGTGCGTTCTCGCAAATTCTGAATCGTTTGCTGAGTTTGCTGCTGTGCCCGTTCATCAACCGACTGTTCATCGTGTTGCTCCAGGGTTTCAACGGTTGGAAGTTCCAGTTCTTGCCGGACTAAATTTGTTACATCCAGTGCCGTCAATGGTTTCCGAGGTGATTTCGCTTCCACAACTTCCAGGAAAGCTGGTTCAGCAAAAGGGCTATCAATCCCTTCTTTGGCTGGCATCACCTCCATGCGAGCCAGCGTTTTTGCCTGTAAATCAACGGTTTCTGCCTCTAGAGAACTGGTGCCCATCGCTTGCTCCCGTTCCAACAGTTCCAGATATTCTCGCTCAATTAGCCCATAGACCTGTTCCTGTTGGGACAGCGGTAGCAGGGGAATGCGTCCGGTGACTTTGGCGATCGCCCCTTCGGTATCGATCGTATTCAAGTCAGAGTCTTCGGTTAGACCCGTGATGGGATAGCCTAATTTGGCGTGCAGGTCTGGATGGTTTGCCATCACTTCAACGGCTACCTGATCGCCATACTCATTCAGGAAGTCCACCACTTCACCCAGGCTGAAGCTGCTGTCTCGTGCGGCTGTGGTATTGGCGTTGAGGGATGCCATTTTCTTGAGCAACACCGCAGCGGGACGTTTCTCCGCCGCAATGTCACCCATCACCAGGCTGAAACTTGGCAACTCTACCTGACCTGTCCGGTGAATCCGCCCCAGGGTTTGCATGAACTGGTTGATGTCCAAGTCTGGCTGACAAATCAGCATGTGCCGGGAACGCTGATCAGCGAATCGCTCGGAGGCATGAAGGCTGATGCCTGTTGAGCCAGAGCGGTTGAGGATAATGACATCCATCTCCCCAGCATTAAAGGCAGCGACATTTTGAATTGCGGCTGTCGTCCCTCGTTCTTTGCTGGAGCGAGTTTGATAGGTTTGCAATCCATCAGAACCATATTCAATCCGATCGTCGCGCCCCGTGATTTCGCCCGTCCGGTAGCCTTCTTGCTCCAGGCGATGGCGGATATAGTCAATCGGAGAAACCGGAATGCCGCTCCAGTCGGTTTCTCCAATCAGTTCTTGGGTTTCCTCATACAAATGCAGTGCGAGCGGATTTAACTCTTCATCCGTCAATTGCCGCCGAGTGCGATCGCCAAAAGCATCTTTTTCAATCACATCCCGTGAGCGCTCCAGATACCGGAGCAGCAAATCTCCCACGCTCAGGTCAATTGGATCACCAGGTTTGAGATCTTGTTCTTCTGCTGCACGCCCGATCGTACTACCCATCGTGTTGTAGAGGGCGATGACAGGTTTTTGATTGTTTCGCAAAATTGCCAGCGTATCCTGCACCGTCTCTTCAGCTTTTAGGGCTAACAACGTTTGTCCAATGACGTTGTGCATGATGGAGGTGAAATTGGTGCTACTGGCTCCAGCCGCACCCGTTGAGCCATCGGAAACGACCTGTTTTGCTTCTTTCTTTAGATCCTTGTCTAATTGCTTGACCGTAGATTTCTTGGCACGGTCAAACTCCATGATCGAACTCATGACCGTCGCCATATTTTGGGCAATGGTTTTGTCAACTTCAACGACTTTGGCTGAAAATTCAACCCCTGCAAAGGAGCGCTCCCGCCGTAGGTATTGACCCGATTCTGCTAGTTTTGCCGCCAGCATTTGCTGGAGCGGAACGCCACCCGACTGGACAATATCACTAAAACTGAACTGGTCTTCAACCGCATGGCGCATTCCAGTTCGAGACGCATACAACGTCATCGTGTAAGGATTCTTGGCATAGGTGGCAGAGGAGAACACAACGCCACCCGCTTGTTGCACCAGCGAGCGCACAAAATCGGCACGGTTTTGAGGACCGGACTGAGCCGTGTCATTTGATGTCCCCCCAGCGTTGTGGCTCTCATCAAAAATGAACAAGCTTTGAGGGGCGATCGATCTCAAGAAATCTCGTCGTGCGGTTTCTTGACCTTTAACCGTCTGTAACTGAGAATACGTCGTGAAAACGATATTGTAATCACCCAGATCTTGCTGCATCGCCAGTCGTTCCAGCAAGGCTTTCTGCTCCTTACTCCCCCCGGTTTTGCTCTTGGTGCCATCAGGCAGGTTCAACGTAAAATCAGAGTTTGTCACCAGGGGCTTGATGGTTTCGATACCGACATCATTCAAGTCGCGCAGGAAGTCCGTGTAGAGCTTCGCATCATAGGTGACGAACACCAGCGTATTGACATCCTGAGAAGATGGCAGGTTCAGAGTGCCACTCAGTTGAGCCTTGGCAATTTCTGCCAATTGCAGCCCTTTACCAATTCCGGTCTGGTCTCCCAGGATAAAGGCTTCACCCCGCTCCAGATTGTCGATCGCCAGAGCAACACTATCAATTTGTTCGGCAAACGGCTGAATCCGAGTCGTGCCCAGATTCACCTTGTAATCGACAAAGGTATCAATCGAACCGACTTTCTGTTCTAAGCGGATCAGCGAATCCTTGACGGCAGTTTGCAGATTGGTTGGCACTAATGTTCCAGCATAGGGTGCCTGACTCTGCGGCTGGTAGGGAACTTGCTTGATGTCGTTGTCCATGATGGCTGTTTCTAATGAAGGGGCAGTAGCGGCTACAGGTTGCGGCAAATGGTGATCATCCGATTCAGCCACTCCTCCAGCGATGTCTCCTGAATTAAGGTTTGAACCATTTCCAATCGGTTCCCGGTCATCGGTTGAGCCGGAAAATCGAACAGCGTCACTCCCTCCGTCCAATCCGAGGGACGCAGCAGCAGCATCGCTTCTTGAAATTCGGTATTGCTCGTCGTTAGAGCCTCTGCCCACGCCAGTGTCGATTCGTCCATCTCTGGCATCACCAACTGATACATCTCGCCCCGACTGAGCGTATTGAGAATCTGCTGATAGAGTTCCTCCTCGCTCAAATTCTCTTGTTCCAACGTCTCGCGAATCATCCAATCCAGGCGATCGCTCAGGAGTTCCAGGAATTGGTTGTAACTCTGGATTTCGGTCGTTTTCTGGGGTACGAGCACTGCTGTCAATTGCAAAATCAGCGAGTCCTCGGTCGGTGGAGTCCAAAATTTTGAGGTGGACGGGAGATAAATCGCCATCGGGTAGCAACTCCTTGAGATCAGCGAAGGAACGGTAAACAGTGGGTAATTCAGCAGCAGGGTAATTGCGGGCAGATTTGCCCCTACCCTCAATTACAATCACGTCGATCGGGAAGGTTGTTCCCTGTTTAGAGTAGAGGCTTCCTGCAATACAGAAATGCTGGGTGACGTTGTAGTTGTCGTACAGGCTTTTGTAGAATGGAGCATTTTGTCGGGAGTTATAGCTGGCGATAGCATCGGCTTGGTTTCCAGTTTTATTCCCCATCGGCGCACTCAGGATGAGAACAGAGCGTCCATCATCTTTCATTGCCTGAAGTGCTTTGAGGGCAATCGTCTGGTCAATCTGGGTTGTGACATACTGCGGAGTTGCAGGTCCACCCCACACTAACCATTCTTTTGTCCGCCCATTCTCTTTCACTGACCCAAATGGAGGGTTGGCTAACACCACATCCACCTGTTCGGCAGGCAAGTAGGTAGCCGCATCATGTTCAGTGACGGTGTACCCTTGCGCTCTCAGGTCAGTCACCCGGTCTGGATTCAACTCATTGAGAACTGCCCGCTGGGGATTTGCTGTAAGCAGAAGTGCCGCGTGTCCCGCCGTTGGTTCATACACGGTTGTCTCCGTCGTAACCCCTGCAAGAGAGGCTGCCAGAAATGCGATCGGGATGGGAGTACTGTAAGCTTGCTGGCGGACAGATGTGGAAGAACGCACCCCTAGCGTCGGCTGACGCTCTAGCAAATCAACCAGTCGATCAAACGCTTCATGGATGGTTTGAGATTGCCCAATCATTTCCCGTGCCGATCGCACAACCGCCGCTTCCATTGCCTCATCCACACCTTTTGTGAGAGGACTACCGGATGGAATGGCTGTTCCCAAAACAGCCTCAGCCTGCGCCCGTGCTTCATTAATCCGGGCGTAGCTCTTTCCTTGAATTAGATGACTCTGAAATGATTCGATCAGAGCTTCACGGTCAATGTCAGGCATAGCTGAGGCAAAACGTTAGTGGGATCAGGGTTTAGAATTTCGGACTGGGCTTAAACATTCGGTCTAGACATGATTCAATATCCGGGTCTTCTTCTCGCAGCACGAGTGGGGCATCATCAGGGTCGTAGTCGGCACCAGGGAAAGAGGCATTCGTAGAAGTGGTGTCGGTGTGGGTGGATATATCATCGTTAAAAGCAAGCGCAAGGGCGCTCCATGCATCACACCAACCAATCGGCAATCGGTTTGGTTCAAGCAAAACAGATCTCCATTTAATTCAGTTCAAAGTCATGATTTGACTCCTGGGCTTGAGCAACCTGTTGAAGCGTCTGCATCACCTCGGTAGCACGCTCAAAATCTTGAGTTCCGAGTCGGGACTCAACCTGATTACCCTGCTGTCGGTACAGTTCGCCTCGCTCATCAACAGCTTTAACAACTAAGGAATTGGAGCCAACTTCAACGGAATAATGCTGGTCTTGATAGTGATTTGTCTCGTTGTACTGAGCAACCGCTCTAGCCGCGATCGCAAACTGCTCACTCTTTTGAGCATGGTGTTGTTCCGCCATCTCCGACCCTCGGACATTTGTAGCGTCCTGACGCATTAGAGATAGGGCTTGGCTTTGTTCACGCGAGAGTTTGTCCGGCTGCTCTAAAACCGTAATTTTGGGGTCTTTCTGATACCAGACATTCTCTGCTTTGAACCGTAGCAGGTTTTGACCTGTTTCCATGTCACTGAGTTGATAGGTGTTTCGTCCTTCAAGGGCAATACGAAACCCATGATGTTCATACTGCCGTTCCTGGGTGCGTTCAAAGCCTTGATTGAAGACTTCTAACGCCGCTTTTGCCGCTTGGTGCGTCCGAATGGCATCTGGACGAGAGGCAAGCCATTGCCCTGCTTTCTCCAAGCTACGTCCACTGACTTCCAACACTTTCAGCCCTCCAGACTGCAAAGAGTTTTGCATCTGCTGCTTGAGAATATGCGTTCGTTCGCTTGCAAGCTCTTCTTTCACAGTGTTGAAAGCAGTTTTTGCCCCAGCGACAACGCTTTGCTTCACAGCCTGGAATGTTTCGCTTTCCAGACCCTCCTTCACTGCCTGAATTGCCCGTTGGGAATGAGTACTCAAATCTTCCACAACCGATTTGAAAAAGGCTTTGCTTTCGGATTCTGGGAGTTGAGCAATTTGCTTCGATGCAACCTGTAGCGCAGGAGGCAAATCAATCGCCGATGCTTCAGCAGAACGCAGGCTCAAAAGTTCCTGATGGATCTCTATAGCGGCTGGATAGGAAGAATCACCAGATTGAAACTCATTTGTCCACTGAGAAAAATCTTGTGCGAGCGCTGGCAAAGTATCTACTACTGCAATTACTTCGGTTCCCTTACGGTAGGCAACTGGTGATTCATTTAGCATCACAGCAAGATTGTTATCTTGCGCCACCAATGTATAGTCACCAATCATCACAACGGGTTCGGCTAAGAACTGATCACCCAAGGGGTTCATTAATTCATCAGCTATCGAAACAATGGCTTGCGCTGCTTCTTGTGGAGTGGCGATAGACAAAGCTTCAGACTCAGAAACGATTGCGGGAATAGCAGCAATCTGAGTACTCCAGGAACTATCCAAGTCAACCTCTGTCTCTGGTTGCCAAAGCGCATTCGTGGAAACAACACCGTCTCGTTCTTGACGAAATAAGATGTTGTCCCCAGAGCGAATTTCTAGTTGCGGATTTTTCTGGGCGTAATCGTTGAGTTCAACCCCTTGCCTGGGTGCCTCTTTGATAACTGCTGAAATTAAATCAATCCGATCTTCGGTTAGTTCATTGCGTTGTTCACCGGATGCCATCTGACCGAAAATTGTGCGCCCATTTTTACCAAACCGAATCTTGAGATCCATCGCCTCTGGATCAACCCCTGACCTTTCAGCTATCGCATCAATAAGTTGGTTAACTGAAGACATCATAAAATCCCTCGCAAACTTATGCAGCTAAACGTCCAAGAACCGAGTCCACACAAGCCATTGCGGCAACTCGGTTTGCAACAACCTCCCCATGTACTAATGCCAGAGCAAGCTGCTCATCAAAGTAGACTTCCATCAAAGGAGGCTGATACGTTTTAGGGCATGAACGCAGGTAACTGATTAGCCCGTTGATCCAGCGAACAAATAAGATTTCATCAAACCAGATCTCGATCACCTGGGGAGTATATTTGGATGGCAGAGGTGGTTTACGGTTTTCTTCAATGAGTCGTTCAATCCAGCCTGGATTCTCGCTTAAAGCCACAAGCGCTTCTGAAGATAAACCCCAGGAAGTAGGAACTAGAATTGCAGGACGCAGTTGACCGAGAGCTTGATTCAGGTGAGAGTTGTTGCTACTATCACCAGTCGTTCTCTCAAAGGGCGTTGGTTCTGTTTCCGTAGTTGCCATCTTAAACGTGTCGTAAAAGTCCTGCCACGACTGTTGCCAACTCGCAGGAATCAACGGATTATGCATTATTCACACTCCATTCCATAGTCACACTGCTCATCAACATCAACCTCAGCAGCCATTGCCAAAGTGGTCTTTTGAGCTAAGGTTGCAACGGCTTGAAAGTCTGATTCAGTAAAGTCAGTTTGCACTTCGCTTTCCAAACCAGCAATCAGCGTTCGTCCCTCCGGCGTTTGCAATCTCAACAAATTATTTGCATCAAAACTCGCGGTTAATCCGCTACCACTTTCTTGAGCGATCGCAACATCAGGATTGCATTCCAGATAATCGGCAATCGCTGTTAGGTTCTCCCAAACGGCGCTAGATGGTTTGAGTAAGGGAAGAGCCAAGTCCACTTCGCGGTCATTAACGTCCGTCTCCACTTCGTCTTCAGTGGCTTCCACATGCGCCACAACAGGAGCAGTGACAATCGGTCGCCCCTGGTCATCTACCTGAACTAACACAACGGGGGACTCTGCCACCACTGCTCCGTGTAGGTGTTCCAAGTCTCCAAGTTCTTTTCCTGTAACAGTTTCGACTTCCCCAATAGGTCGCAAAATCATTTGAGGTTCGATTGCAATCTGCTCCAGATCTACTGCCAGATTGCTTAATTTTGATAGCTGAGTTGGGAGTGTCGGACCATCTTCTACACCTGCAATCGAAATAAATGGCTGCGCTGTATCTTTGACGTAAGCACAGATGCCTTCCAATTCTGTTGAGCCTTGATAGGGACGGTACAACTCATAGCGCACATCATCCAAATCAATTTTTAGTAAGTCTTGTTGGGCTTGTGGGTCAAGGTAATCCGCGATCACTTGAGCCGCAACCAGACTGCGCTCTTTTAACTCAGAACCTTGATGGTCAAAAATGGTTGCGATGAGTGTTTCTCGATCCAGTCCTGCTCCAGCGGAAGGCAGAGGCATCCTGATTCCACAGATATCTTCGGAGGCTTGCTCTAGTAGTTGATTCGGCATAGCACGGTAGCATTGCTCTACCGACATCGTTTGTTGAGCATTCCACTCCCCAAACTGCTCGACCTGTAATGTTGCAGCCGCTTGTTGTTCTAGCCCGTAGGCGATCGACTCTAGATCTTCACTCAGAGAAATATAACTGCCATCAGCTTGGCGCGTCAGAACAGACGTAATTGCCTCCTGATTTTCATCAGAAGAGATGCGACTGATTTCGGTAACACCGTCAGTATCGGAACTAATTTGCAAATTGTAGTAAGCAGTTCGGACAGTTACTTCTGCATCGGGTTGAGCAAAGACATTAGCCGCATCAACTAACCGGGCTTGAACAGCCGCTTCAGCCTCTACCTGCCGCCCTAATTCGCGTTGCAGAACACCAAAAGCTTGATTTGCCAGAAAGGGATTGAATTCTGGTTGCCCCAACAGGTCTTCTTTAAGCTCACCAGAGAGTTTAGCGGCCATCACCAATTCTTCGTTTTGGAGGTCAAGATTATTCTCATCTGGAAGCTTGAGTATCCATACCCCTTCATCTGACAAGCCAAGCATGAGGTGAGAAGACGTTCCGTAAATTGGGTTGCGTTCCTCATCAATCTCAAGGCTCATCATTCGAGAGCCACTGTCCGATGGTGCAGCGTAAGATTCCAGCAGATAGATAGCAAGGTCTTGAAGCTGTCGGGGTTGAATCTGTCGTTGCCCACTCGCAACCGCAACTGCATTCTGCTCCACCATGACTGGATACAGAGAATTCGCTGCAATCACTCCTTGCTCAGTTTGATGAAATCGCTGCACACCATTGACTTCGACATCTAAAATTTCACTATCTACTACCTCTGCAACGGCTAACTGTTGAGGTAACACCGGACGCTCAACTGCTACCCGCAAAGCTGCAATCTTTTCTGGAGGCACTGCCTCCAACGCTTCAGGGAGGGCGAGAAGCGGATGAGCAATTAATGCGTCGCCAATTTGAAGTCGAACTTCTGCTACTTCTGAGACTTGCAGTAAGGGTGGATCGTTTCCTTCTACTGCGATCGGATCAACTCCACGCAGCAAATCAGGTTCTCCACCAATCAGTCGTGCCTGCTCAGTACCCGTCAACACGTCTAATTCGGGGAGCACTTCTCCGTCAATAAATGTCTCCTCTTCCAACTCCGCCTGCATTTCAACCGAAGGTAACACAGGTTGCAACTTAGGAATTTCAGGAATATCTTGATTGAGTAGTCGGGCAAGTGCTCGATAAAGTTCGGAAATATCCCGTTCGATTTTCTCAGCACTTGCTTCACTGACTGTAAATA
>CAZGDE010000141.1:0-1336 GCA_964524315.1 uncultured bacterium | reverse complement strand
TGTAAATACCATCGTGTTTCTCCCATCAAGCGTGGTTGTGATGGCGACTAATCATCAACTTCAAAGTCATAGTCAAACTCGCTTTCCGCTATTAAAGCCTGATTCGTCTTCTGTGAAAAATCTGCCAATTCCTTGAAGTCAGCACTATTAAAATTCGTTCGTACTGAGTTTCCTTCAACGGTCAATGTGTGACCCTCAGAGGTGGTTGCCGTTAACTTCCCTTCAGTGTATTCGAGCGCCAGTCTAGTGGCTCTATCATCGGCTTTATCCACTTCTGCTGCCTGGAAATAGGATATCAAGTCTTCGACATTCACCTGGTTCTCTGGGGAGAGTGTAACTTCTTTAATGACACGACGCGGACGACTCGATGTTTCTGCTTGCTCCGATTGTTGACTTGCAGACTGCCGATTGGCTGTGTTGATTTCATAGCCCTCACTCTTGAGAATTGCGATCGCATCATTCACATAAGATTCAGCCAATTTCAGCATGGGTGTTTGCTTGGTGGTCTGCTCAATTGAAGCACCCATTTTTTCGGCAACAATCTCCGCAGGTTTACCAAATAAAACGGCTCCTCCATCTGGATATAAGCTGACATTGGCGACATTGTTCGCCTCCAGTTCCTTAAAAGAAACCCTATACCCTTGCGATTCCAACGCTTCTTTAGCGGGTTGAATTTGCGCTTCGGTTAGATTGAGTTTGGGCATTGCAGCACCCGTTGTGGCAGAGGGCTTGGTATAGCCTGTTTCTAGACCTAATACCCCGGCAACTTCTTGAGCCACAGCACCCGTAATCACTGCTCCTTTGCCGTTATTGCCATCGTAGGTTGAGATCGTCGCTTCCAGTTTCAGATCCTTGGTGGCAATATCTAGGCTCTCACCAAATTCTTGCTTAATCTGTCGGTATTCTGCACGATCAAAGGTGAGCATGGGTCTCCCACCCGGCGTTTCATCTGGTTCACGTCCTAGAGCTTTCGCTAGATTTTTAGCAGAGCCATCATAAACGTGATAAGTTTCGCCATCGGGTGCCTCTCGGAAAACCACTTTGGGCTTCAAATTATTTTCAAGCTCTTGAGATTCCACTTTGTAGCCTTGAGATTTCAGCCACTCCGTAACAGAATCAACATCATCTCGATCCAGTTTCACTTTAGGAGTTTGTTTGCTGGTTTTTCCCAATGGCAAATTGAACTCTTGAGTCACATCTTTTGCCGCTTGTCCATAAATCGTGGCACTGTGTCCATGCAACGTGATATTAGCGGTCTTCTCTTCAACGAAAGAGAATTGATAGCCAAGCTCCTCTAATCCTGCTTGCACCGTTTCAAATTGTGCGGCATCGATTT
>CAZGDE010000140.1:0-15804 GCA_964524315.1 uncultured bacterium | reverse complement strand
CAGGAGGTGTCACTGGCGATGGGGGTGGTGCGGACTGGGCGATCGCCACACCCGGAAATCCCACAAACACAGTCAGCAACGATACAGAAACAGAATGTCGCAAGACGTCTTTCCTCCCACACACTAACAGCCACTCGATCTGCTGCAAGTGATTATACGCCCCTCCCCAAGATTAAATTTGCCCCTCAAGTACCCACCAGCTCAGTCTCACCAGGGCTCTCATTCCATGCTTTTTTGTAAATAAAGTTTCCATTATTCGATTGGTGTGCAGAATGGATGGTCGATGTTGGCTGGTTAGTCAGCTTGGCTCACTGGTGCAACTGCCCCACTGTTTACTTCCCTTCTGGCACTGTTTTGAAAGCCTTAATGCCTGCTCCTAAATTTCTGGCACTGGCACATCTGTCAGTGCTGATTGGTTGTGTTTGGGGGGCGATCGCCGTCGAAAATGATGCAGCGATCGCCCAATCTGCGTCCACTGGTGGTGCCAGTTACTATCAGGACTATCAACCGGTTGTGGTGCCCACGGTACCAATCACACCAGAAACCGCTGCCACGGGTACCTCGCCCTTACCACCGGGGGCCTTACCCACGACCCAGATCGCTCCACCCACCTCGTTGAATGATCCAATCTGGGTGATGCCAACCCGACCAACGGCACCCGCTAAGGTCACCGTACCCGATTTGCAAACCATTCGAAATGCACCACCCAGTCGTTCTACCCCGGCGGCAAAACCGGGAACGACACCAACGGACATTCCAGCGAACCTGGTTGTGATCGCCACCGATGTCACCATTACCGGTGCCGATACGGAATTGCAACAACTCATCCGCAATACGATCAAAACCCAACCGGGTAGTGCGACCAGCAAAATTCAGCTAGACGCAGACGTAGCAGCCATTTTAGACACGAGTTTGTTTGTCACGGCCACTGTCACCAGTCGCCCCAATCCCAACGGCTTAAGCGTCATCTTTCAGGTGCAACCCATTGTCATCAATGCGGTTCGCCTTTCGGGGGCACAGGTACTAACCCAACCCATTGCAGAACAGTTGTTCCAGCCCCAATTAGGGTCAGTTGTCAGCCCCAGCGGTTTAACCCAGGCAGTCCAACGTATTAACCGCTGGTACGCCCAGAATGGCTATAACCTGGCACGGGTCATCAGTCTGGAACCAACCCGTGATGGTTTGGTCACCATTAATGTGGCAGAAGGATTGGTGGGTGACATCAAAGTACGGTTTGTGACAAAGGAAGGCAAACCAACGGATGACAAAGGGAAACCAGTCCCACACCGCACCCAGGAAGGATTCGTCCGCCAACAAATTAAACTTCAACCGGGTCAAATCTTCCGGGAAGATGTGGTGCGGGAAGACCTGCGCCGATTGGGAGCTTTGGGGATTTTTGACACGGTGAATGTCACCTTTGAAGGAGATGCCCGCCGGACAACCGTGGTTTACAACGTGGCCGAAGGCAAGTCACGCGGCTTTAACTTTGGGGGTGGTTATAACGATGACCTGGGCGTGTTTGGTAGCATCAGCTATCAGGACACCAACTTTAGTGGGTTGGGGCAACGGCTAACCGGAAGTGTGCTGGCTGGGATACGAGATGTACAGTTTGATGCACGCTTTGTTAGCCCTTATCGCGACACAGACCCCGACACGCCCGGTTATGGGGCAAACCTGTATCGGCGTCAGGGGCGATCGCCCGTCTTCGATGATGAAATTCCTCTGTCCAACGGTGATGATGTCCGTGAACGCCGCTTAGGCATCGGTGCCGATTTAAGTTATCCCCTGGGTAAAACCTGGATGGGAACAGCCGGCCTGTCCTATACCAACATCAGCATTCGGGATAGTGAGGGCGACATTTTTGCCACGGATGCCAGAGGTAACCCACTCACCCTCAGCGGCACGGGCATTGATGATCTGACAACATTAACGTTCACTGCCACCCGTGACCAGCGGGATAACCCCACCAATCCGAGTCAAGGTTCCTACCTCAGTTTCAGTTCCCAACAATCACTTCCCATTGGGCGGGGTGATATTCTCGGCAATCGCCTGGAAGCGAACTACGCCCAATACATCCCCGTCAACTTCATCAAGGGGTTAACCGGAAATCAGCCGCAGGTGTTGGCGTTTAATATCCAGGGTGGAACGGCCTTTGGTGATTTGCCCCCCTATAACGCCTTTATGCTGGGCGGCATCAACTCGGTACGGGGTTATGATTTTGCCGATCTTGCCCTCAGCCGCAGTTACGTTCTGGCATCGGCAGAGTACCGCTTCCCGATTTACAAATTTATTGGCGGGGTGGTGTTCCTGGATGTCGGTTCCGACCTGGGCACCCAGAGTAATGTGTTAGGGGAACCAGGTGTGCAACGCGATCTGCCCGGTAGTGGTCTGGGGGGCGGTTTTGGACTACGGTTTAATTCGCCCATTGGGATCATCCGGACAGAATTTGGCATCAATAACGAAGGGGGTACCCAGTTTCATTTCGGCTTTGGCCAACGGTTTTAGTCATCAGGCCAACTCTCTAATCGTCAGGCAATCCACAACGATAACCGCAGCGAGTCTGCCACAAAAGATTAGAAGAAGGGCAAGTAATCTCGATACACTCAATGCAGGAGTACGGGCAAATGTTGGGTCGGTATGAGTACATTGATTGGTAAAAGTCTCCAGGGTGGCAAATATACGCTGGACGAAGAATTAGGTCGGGGTGGCTTTGGCATTACCTTTAAAGCAACCCATCACCTGTTGGGACAGGTAGTCGTGATCAAAACGCCCAATGAGGAGTGGCGATCGGATCCTCAGTTTGCCGACTACCAGCGTAAATTCCAGGATGAGGCGCGACGATTGGCGGTTTGCGTCCACCCCAATATCGTGCGGGTGAGTGATTTCTTCATTGAGGATGGTCTGTCCTACATGGTGATGGACTACATTCCCGGTGCCACATTGGATCAGGTCATTATCGCCCACCATCCCCTCCCCGAAGCACTGGCACTCCACTACATCCGGCAAATTGGCAGTGCTTTAAAGGTCGTCCATCAAAACGGCTTACTCCACCGGGATGTGAAACCCCAAAACATTATTTTGCGCCACAGTACCGATCAGGTTGTCCTGATTGACTTTGGCATCGCCCGCGAATTTACCCCCGGCGCAACCCAAACCCATACGAACCTAATTTCGGTAGGTTATGCGCCCATCGAACAATATCTGGCAAAGGAAAAACGCTCGCCAGCAACGGATGTGTATGGTCTGGCAGCAACCCTCTACAGTTTGTTGACCGCCGAGATTCCCGTGGCATCCATTTTGCGCGATCGCCAGCCCCTCCCCGAACCCCGCCAACTGCGCCCTGATCTGAGTCCGGCGGTGAACCAGGCCATTATCCGGGGCATGGCAATGGAAGCCAATTACCGTCCTGCCAGTGTGGATGAATGGCTGGCCTTACTGTCGGGTGCCGTACCTGCCACACCCGCGATCGTGCCACCACCCATGTCGTCACCCGCTTCCCAGCAATCGCCGCCAACAGCTGCCACTGTAGCAGTGTCACCACGGCAGGGCCATCAGCATGCAGGTGGAACGATTCCCGCCGCGATCGCAGGCCAGCCCGTCCATCCGGTTTCCCCTGCCCAACGTTCCCGTAATCTCCATCCGATTCCGATCCTGGTCGGACTATCCCTCCTTACCCTAACAACCGTGACAGTAGGGGCAATCTGGCACAAGAATCGCCAGCAACCGGATGAGGTCATTGTTGAACAACCCACACCAACCCCATCCACCGAACCACCGGTGACTTCCTCACCCCGGCCCAGTGCCACACCCCCAGAGGTCAAACCGTCACCAAGCCCAACAACAGCGCCGTCACCGTCACCATCACCCGCCCCCTCAGAGCCGTCGACCAATCCACCGACCAGCCAGGCGGAAGGTACGGCTCCCACAACGATTCGTGGCTTTGCACCGGGAACCGCCGAGTCAGAAATTAAGGCAAATCTGGGAGAACCCACTTCTAGCAACGGCAATGGTTACTGGCCCAATACCCGCACGGCCCTGTACGACATCGTGCCCAACCAGGTGACATTGGCCTATATTTACGATCGCACCTCCAATAAAGTCCGCCAAACGGAAGCTTCCTTTGCCCAATCGGCGAACCAAATGCAAATGCAGGTTACCCTGAATGGCATGATGCGGGCAATGGCTCCGGGTGATGCCCTGGATGGGCTGCAAAAGGTCTACAACCGGCAGACAAATGAATACAGTTTCAGTAAAGATAATCTCAAAGGCATCATTCAGCGCAATGACAAGGATCGCATCTACATTGCCGTTTGGGAAGACGATTTGCATTAAGGCAAACCTGTAGACTGAAGAAAGGATTTCAGGAAGGGGCTTATGAGTGAACCAACAACAACCGACGTGAACCAGCCACCCAAGACAGCGGAGCCAATCAGCCCCTTACGTTGTTTTCTGGGCGCGATCGTGGCTGGTATCATCGCGTTCGCCCTCTACAACATGACCTCGGCGATCGCCACAACCTTTGCCGCTAAACCCATCCACACGGATAATTACATTGTGCAACGCATCGCATCGGCTGTACGCACCCTCGTTGTAGGTATGAGTACGCTGGGTACGGGTGTCTTTGGAGCCGCTACAGTGGGGCTATTTGGCTTAGGCATCCAACTGATTGTGCAACGGTGGATGGGGCAAGCATCACCACCATCCGAGGGATAACATTGGGCAGGTGTCCTGCAAGGCAGGTATGGAAACTAGCAACCGTCAGATAAATTCTGTATTGCAAATAACTAAATTTTCTTTCGTTCTATCATGAAGTCCTAAATTGTTTCACCAGCCATGTCAGAGTGAGGATAGACCGCTTCAATCCTTCACTTTCAATCCTTCATTTAAGGATACTGGCATATGACAACCGACGATAAGACCAGGGATCTGGTGACGCAGGAACGGCAACATGTCGAACAACTCCAGGAAAACGCCCATAACCGGGCTGCTGCCGGGTTGCATTCCGACGACGGTAATGTTTCGGCAGAAGTACGGGAACTGATTACAGAAGAACGGCAACAGGCAGACAACTTACATGAGAATGTACTGCATCGGGCCGCCGAAGCGTTGAAATCGGCAACCGATTCGGTTGCTGAAGCAGCCCGCAAACTGGCAGCAGAAGGCCGGCAACATGCGGAAAACTTGCATGAGAATGTCTTACATCGAGCCACCGAGAAGTTAGAGAAGGAGTAGGTGCAACCCACCGGCGAGGGATACATCCTCAATCGCACCCGTAAAGTGATATAACCAGGGCTAAAGCATCGGTACAGACTTGCGAATTCGGAGTTCTCGCGTGCATAAGCAACACACCTAAACGCTGCTTCAGAAAAACGCCGAGTTCTGTACTGATGGTTCAGTCCCTTTTAAGGTGCGATATTTTCGTGAAATCTGTTCAATCTCTGCTGCAAGTCTTTCAAAGCCGGAAGATGGTTGCCATCCTGCTGCTGGGCTTCGCTTCCGGTCTGCCCTTTGCCTTAACGGATGATGCCTTTCGCGCCTGGATGACGAAAGCGCAATTGAACCTGAGTACTATCGGCTGGTTTAGCCTGGTTAGCCTGCCCTATTCGCTCAAATTTCTCTGGTCACCGTTTCTTGATCGCTTCGTTCCTCCCTGGTTAGGGCGTAGACGTGGCTGGATCGCCATCGCCCAGGTCGGACTGATTGCGGCAATTGTGGTGATCGCCCTGCAAATGGCGATCTTTGCCACCCTCGACCCGCAACAACGGGCAAACAACTTGCAATGGCTGGCCGTCACCGCCCTGGTGATTGTTTTTCTCAGTGCGACGCAGGATATTGCGATCGATGCCTATCGGGCCGATGCTCTGACTGAGCGTGAAGTGGGGGCAGGCGCATCCCTGACCATTTTGGGCTATCGGGTGGCGTTGTTACTCACGGGTTGGGTCGCATTTAACCTGGCAGACCGCATCTCCTGGCACTGGGTCTATATCGGGCTGGCTGGTGTCATGGGTATTGGCTTACTCACATCCCTGGCAGCACCGGAACCAGAACGGGATGCCCGCCCCCCCGAAACGTTAGAACAGGCCGTCGTACAGCCCTTCCTGGAATTCTTTCGACGGTTGGGTTGGCAACAAGCTGTGTTTACCCTCGTTTTCATCATCCTGTTCAAGCTGGGGGATGCTATGGTCGCCAAGATGGCCGTCCCCTTCCTGGGTGGTAAAGGGTTAGGCTTTGCTGACAGCGATATTGGTAACATTCGTCAGGGCATGGGCTTGATCGCTACTATCGTTGGTACTTTAGCGGGGGGAGCCGCCCTCAGCCAATTGGGTATCAATCGATCGCTCTGGGTATTTGGTGGCTTACAGGCAATCAGCAACCTGGCCTATGTCGTGCTAGCAATGGTGGGCAAAAATGCTTCCCTGCTCGTGATTGGGGTGAATATTGAAAACTTTTGTGGTGGCCTGGGTACGGCCGGCTTCCTCGGTTTTCTCATGAGCCTCTGCAACCCGCGCTTTTCCGCGACCCAATTCGCTCTCCTATCGAGCCTGATGGCCGTAGGACGAGATTTTCTGGCAGGCCCGGCAAGTGGCGAACTGGCTCAACGCTTCCAAAACCTGACGGCGTTTCCACCTGTTCTGGCCGGTACTGCCCAACCTGGCTGGGTCTTGTTTTTCCTGGTGACGTTGCTGGCAGCGATACCGGGTATGGCACTACTACCATTCTTCGCCCCCTGGAATGTCAATGCAGCAGCGGTTAATGATCCTGGTCAGGCGGATGACTAGAGTGCAATGCTTCCCCGGCCACAGAGGATCGATATAGTTGGCAAATTGACGCTGAGGTCTACTAGGATAAGGTGTAGAGTTTGTCACAAAACTTGAATATTTTCTCAGGAAACTCTACCTTGATTTAATAAAGGCTTTACAACTAGTCCTATGGCATTCTTTCGGCAGTTTGTGGCTCCCTTTTTAATTGTGATTGTTTTTCTAGTGGCCTTGGTGGCAGTTAGTTCCCGCATTTTTCTGCCCGGTGATATGGCCGCTCCGGCACCAATCGAAGAAGTCAGTCCTGCCAAGGCGATCGCGCCAACGGGTGAGTCCCTTGCCGATTTGCCCCCCTCTCTATCAACGTTAGTGAGAGGACTGCCCGATGATGTTACATTCTCAGAGCAGTTGTAATTTCAGCCTCCATGCTCAGCTCTATGTTCAGCAGGTAGTTGACCATTGTGTGTTAGTGGCCGTTTAGGGTTGTTGGGTGTGTGTCCAATCTGTTGCCAGTTGGTTACTCTCTACAAGTCGGCTCCGGTCTTGATCGATCGCTGTTGCTTAAGTTTTTGCAGCGAACTTACAAAGAGCTGGAACCCCGTGGCGACTATAACCATTTAGCACGAACCGTTGACACCTACTTTTCGCGAGAAACGCCGCTCTGGTGGGTACGCGTGCAAAACATCGATTCAACCGGGTCAGAAACGGTTTCTTTAACCCGGAAATCACCCCAACCAATCGCCTGTCTCTGGCTGGGTACGGCAATTGATCAGTTGCAGGGTGATCGCCATACTCACGTTTTTCTGCTGTATGTAGACCCGGCCCATCGCCGCAAAGGCATTGCCACAGCACTGTTACGCCATGCCGAAGACTATGCCCGCCTCCAGGGCGATCGGCAAATTGGTTTACAGGTTTTCCAATCCAACCAACCGGCGCTCCACCTTTACCAGCAATTGGGGTTTGAAACCCAGTCGTTATGGATGCTTAAACCCTTGCATTAAGGCACATACGCCAAGGCTGCCCAAACTGAAAATGTTCCCCCATTGCTACAACAAGCCAGACGACTCATAAAGACGTTTCAGGATCGCCATCACTTTGTCGCCATACTTCGGATCAGCCGCCCAACGACCACTTAATTGACCCACCAGCGGGGCAATCCCACGGGTAACAAACCGAAAGCGCGGATCAACGACTTCCTGCACTAAGGGCTCCGTGTTGGCATAGGCTTTCAGGTGTTGCACCTGCGCCCGGACACCAATTCGCGCACTGGGGAAGGAAGCCGACTCAGACGCGCCCCCTGCGGACCCCAACCCACCGAAATTATTTTGGATGGGTTTAACATCCCCCCCAAACCGGAGAAAATCTGTTTCCAGGCACATTTGGGAAAAGGCAATATCGTAGTTAATTCCTTCCGTACTACCCTCTTCCCGGTAAAGCTTGGCGATTTCGGGAAACTGCGCCAGTCCCGCCTCATTATTGGTCTTCAAAAACATCATTAACTGCACTTCTGTGGTGTTGCCATGTCCGGTAATGCGATCAATTTGCCCAGGGCAAATCGTCAGTGCCGATCGCAAAATTACCGTCCGGGCACTGGCATCCCAACCAACAGAAATGTAGAAATCGCGCAAATCGATCGCCCGCACATACACCACATTCCGATAATTGATGCGTCGCACATTCGGGTGAGTCGACAGGTCAAGCCCTAAACGATCCACCAGATCGATCGGGATAAAAGCATTCCCACTCACCACAATTCCCTGTTCGCCGTAGGTCTGCCCATTGAGATTAATATTGCACGCAGGGTACGTCTCAACCGAACCAGGGGGTCGAGTCGGCGTGGGGGTCGGCGTGGGACTGGGGGTCGGGGTCGGTGGTGAAACAGCCCGACTCCAACTGGCTAAACCATCCGCAATGCCTAAGGCAATCTCCCGCCGCCGATTCAGAATCAGGAAGCGATCATCTGGATTCGTCAAAAAACCAATTTCCATCAACAGGGATGCCGGTACCACCTGACGGCAAAAGGCAAGGCTGCCAATGCCGGTGGCCGTATCAGGTTTGGCACCACGATTTACCAGTTGCGGTACCCGGCGCAGTAACGCCAATAACAGTAATTCAGCGTGCTGCTTCCGCTGATTATTGTTCGCAATGTAGAACACACTACATCCCCGAACGGTTGGATTTGAAAAGGCATCGGCATGGATCTCTAATGCAACATCACCACTACGGGCGCGAGCATTAATCCAATCAATTGACTGTTGCTGATTCAAATCATCTGGCACTGAGAGGATTTCTACCCCCCGCGATCGCACTTCGCCAACGACAAGATCCCGGATCTGGATCATTTCCTTGGCTTCGGTGGTGCCCCCTACTACCGTTCCCGGATCAAGTACGCCATTCTCGCGACCACCATGTCCGGCTGAAATAAAGATTCGTCCCATCTCACACTCCACCCATCACTGGTTATGGTTCGCCCCCATCATGCTCTGTTGTATATCAAGAAACGCCGATGGATGAAAAAACTTCGCGGCCATAGTACCAGGAGGAGGAAATCACACCGAGGATTGACGCTCTGGGAGTGACTATCACTGTAACGATCCAGTCACTCCTACAGCATTAGTTGGCCGGTGTTGGGTTGGTTGGTAAAACGTCTGTACCAGGCACCTGCCCTGCTGGTGTTTGACCCGGTATGGTCTGTCCGGGCACCTGACCAGGTACTTGACCAGGTAATGATTGGCCTGGCGTCCCTGGGGTTTGCAATTGCCCTGGGTTGAACGTTGGTGAGGGATTGGGCGTACCAAAAATATCAAACGGACTGGTTGTTGGCGTAATGGTGGGAGCAGGGCTAGTACCCGGTACCGGGTTATTGGTGGCAGGTAAGGTTGCCAGTGCGACCCGATCGCCCCCAACCTGACGCATGAGATCTAAGACCTGCACAACATCGTTGTAAAACGCCGTCTGGGAGGCATACAACACCAGTAAACCATCCGGGTTACTCTGGCGGTATGCCTGTAATGCCTGGTAAAGCTGGTTGCGGTCAACATACTGGCGATCGACAAAAGTTTGCCCCGTCGAATTAATTGTTACCACTAACATTTCGCGCATCTGGGTGACACCCGTACTTGCCTTTGGCAGATCCACATTAATTGCCTGCTGCCGGGTGAGCTGTAAAGCTGCCAGGATAAAAAACGTCAGAATGCAGAAGATGACATCAATCAGCGGAATAATCTGAATTTGCACCTCTTCGCCAGGGGAGTCGAGATGAACTTTCATCGCCTTAACCCCCTATCCCTTCGGTTGGTTCGATGGGCTTCGCTGCTAATTCCTGATCATGCACCGGACCAATCCCATCATTTTGGGCCCAACGTTGCCGATAAATCAATTCCAGGTCGTTGCCCGCTTTACGGAAAATCTTTGCTTGATAGAACAGGAAACCCTGAAATAAGCGGTAGAAGACCAGGCTAAAAATTGCCACCACCAGACCACTGGCGGTACTAATTAATGCTTCTCCAATCCCCGTGGTCACACCTGTGGTTGAGGCCGTACCGATATCACCAATCCGGATCGAGCGTAACGAAATAATCAAACCGATAACCGTGCCTAACAACCCCAACAAGGGTGCCAGCGCAATGACTGCTTCCAGGATCTTGTCCCCCCGGCGCATGGCAGCCAGTTCATCATCAGCCGTTGCTTCCAGGGCTAACCGGAACATCTCCGGATCAGGACTTTTCAGTTGTAAGGGGCTAAACAGAAACCGCCCAATGGGTTGGTCATATGCCTGACGGGAAATTTCTGTGGCAGTGAACCAGTCCTGCCGGGCCGCATCCAGCACCCGGTTGACGATTTCACGCTCTTTGGTCAACACCCCAAACCAGAACCAGCCTCGTTCGATGATGACGCTCAACGCCAGGATTGAGAGAAGTAACAGGGGTACCATCGTTACCCCGCCCTTCTGAAAGAGTTCTCCGATGTTCACAGCCTACTTTAACCTCCATACGTTCCCTGTCCTAGATGCTTTGCCTAGTCTACTTCGCTTACTTTGTAAGTGGTGGGTTTAGGGTGTCATGCCTGCACCGTAGACTTTCATCAAAAGCAATCTAATTGTAGAGACATCCGACCAGATTCATGCAGCTTGGCGATCGTTCGGGCGGTTCCAGGCGATCGCCAAACTGCATCAGGCCAACACCCGTAATGGCAAAAAGCAACGGGTAAAGGTTAGAAGAAAAAATTGCTGACATCAGCCGGGATATGGGCACACCAGAACGTTTTGCCAGGAAAAATTGCTGCGGCAATTGTCAAACGTTCACATCAACGCACTAGGCCCAATTCCTGAACTGCCTCAGTACAGTTTACTCACCAGTAGCAGAGAGGATATCCCCACTGGAGTGATCAATCTCAACTTGCGAGGATAGAGAGGAAATGAAGGGCTAAACCAATGAACAACTCAATTCAAGCAATTTATGACTGGTACCGGAGCGTCATTCGCAATCCTAAATATCGCTGGTGGATTATTGCCGGTTCGTTGCTGTATCTCCTCAGTCCCATTGACATCGCACCTGACTTTTTGCCCATTGTCGGCTGGATTGATGATGGTGTGATTGCTGGTCTGCTCGTTGCCGAACTGTCACAAATGCTGTTGGGACGGTTACAAACCGGGAAAACGAGCAACACAGACACCACTCCCCAACCGAATACTACGCCTAAAACAGGCACCGTCGATGTCAACGCTGTCCAAATCGACTAAACCACCCATCCCGAAATCGGGTTTCTTTGGCCAGTGCTACCTTTTACTGAAACTCCCACACCAGAAATCCGATTTCCAGGGCTCCGAAGTCGTCAGATTGTCCAGTTTTAACCGATCTCATGTCTCCAAATGGATGAGAGACACCGATATAGAACCAGAGTTTTGTAGTCAAGCCTCAGTTCGATCGCTACTTTGACAGAATGCGGCTAGGATGTTGGGGAGTTGTGGTAAATCACAACTCCTTTTTTGCAGTCAATGCACTGAAGTCAGCAAATATCAGTTCAGCAAACATCATCAAAATTTCATTTCCCCCATTTTGTGGGTGATGCATATTTGTGACGTTGGGTAAAATTTGTCTAAGTGGTTCATGCACCTGAGGGGTCGTATGGAAGAGCATCCACATCAGCAACACTCTCCAAGTACTGCACAAGTTGACACTGTGCCTTCAAGAAAGCAGGCACAGCGATACACGGTGGCTCTTCGTCATCTACTTGACTTTGTCCAGAACTACCCACTGCTGACATGGGGTGGTATTTGGGTATCGATCCTATTGGTTGCGGCGATCGCGGTCGGCGGTCTATTGAGTCCTGGTTTAACCAGCGGCCGGCGCGCTACTGGTGCTGCTTTTGGCTCCAGTGCAATTGGTGAGACTGAAATCACCGCTAGCAACGGTCGGGCAACGTTTTGGATTTTTGGGGCGATCGCGATCACCTGTACCGCAGGATCCATTCTGGTATCGAAACGGTTCTCCCGTCCGCCCCTCAGTCACCACAAGCTGTCTCGGCCCAAACGGCCCAAACCCTATGTTGCGAGTGCGCCATCACCGCAAAAACCGCACTCCAAACCGAAAACGCGGCGAGCCCCACAGCAACGTCGTCAGCCAGTTCCACCCGTGCGGCCCTCCATGCAACCCAAACGCTTGCGGCCATTTTCACCCGATGATCTGCCACCGCTACCAGTAGAACCCATTCCAACTGTTGCAACGACCCCACCACAGCCCATACAGGCTGTCTCATTTGCCTTAAGGGCTAAGCCAGTGCCACCTGCCGAGCCAACTCCACAACCCGTTCAGCAGGGGGTTAAACCACTAGTACCGGGCGCGATCGCCCCATCTAGGCAGCAACCAGTCTCTCACCAGAAATCACCGCTACCGGCTCAAGCACCACGGCCCCCTCAGGCACCTCCCAAACAGGTAGTGACTAAACAAGGAGCCACCAAACAGGTAGTGACTAATGGAGCCACCAAACAAGGAGCTACTAAACAAGGAGCCACTAAACAAGGAGCTACCAAACAAGGAACTACCAAACAACGGCCATCACTTGGCTCGCCCTCGACTCAACCGTTCACGCCACCAACGCCGGTTCCTCAAACAGCGGTAACAGTAGTTCCAGCCGAAGAAAATCATCCTTTGGATTGGCAAGAATCAAGCATTGCGGATTTGATGGATATTCGTAAACGCCATTCCCTGTCGTCATGGCTGTAAGGGATGCGAAACCATCCCTACTGCAATGTCAGTAGTTTCTGCCAATCCTGAATCGCCTGTTCAGACCACATCCAGTTTTGCGCCAGAGCTTCAGGCTGGAACTCCATCGGAGCATCGTTAAGAATACGATGTCTTAACTCAATCGCTTCACTACGCAGTCGGTTCTGCTCTGAAGGAATCTGGTTGTTTGCTCGTTTCATCAGCAATAGGGACAGTCCGGCATAGGCGGTCAATTTTTCCTGGGAGGCAGGCTTGCTCGTGCTGGAAACTGTAATCGTTGGCGCTTGCTCGGTTAGCTGTAGCGCCTTCAACCAGGCTTCGCGCGCCCGATCCAATTCGCCCTCAGTGTAGTAAGCGAAACCTAAAGCATTCCAGTAAGTTGGTTTCGCCTGTTGCTTACTGGCTCTCTCCCAGGCCCGTCGAGCATCCTGATAGCTATAAACGAAGTTATGGGCCGCCGCTTGTTGCCATGCCAAACGCCCCATCAGGAAGTTTAATTCTGGATCATCGGTAGATACCTTCTGGGTTGCAGCCGTCAGAATCACAGCAGCCTCAGATAGGGCCTGCCGGTCTAACAAAACGGCGATCGCTGTCCGGGCCGCCGCCATGTTGCCCTGGCCCAGTTTCTCTGTCGCAAAAGCTGTCACCGCTGATGTTTTCGCCTGACGTAAATCGTTCAGGTCTTCTAACTTTGCGGGTGCAGCAGGCTGCTCCAGCGTTGGCAAGGATGGCAGAAATTGCGCCAGCGGCATCCGGTAAAACCAGGCACCATAGGTCAAAGTGATCACAGCAGCAGTACCAGCCCCCCACCACAGGACAGAGAGCCAATGGGAAGCAGGCGTCTTCCTGGCATGGGGTACTGTTGGTAAAGGCAGCGAGGCAAGACGATCAACAGAGTGACGTCCGGCAGAATACCCTGAGCCAGCCGCCGCAGACGGGGACGTTGCTGTGGCGACTGAGGTGCGGGGGCTAGTTCCTGTCAGGACAGACTGGGAGGCTGGTAACTGTACACCTTGCCGATTTAGGGCAATTTCTAAATTTTGTCGGGCACTTATCAGGTGCGGGGCTAACTGCACCGCTCGACTATAGGCCCGAATGGCATCTCTAATATTTCCCTGTTGGTACAGGGCCAATCCCAGGTGGTTATGGGCCTCGGCCAGGGCAGGATTAATTTGAATGGCTTGCTGAAAAGCCACGATCGCCTCTGGCAGGTAGCCCTGTTGGTACAGGGCCAATCCCAACGCATCATACGCCTCCGGGTTAGCCGGATTTTGCTGAATTGCCTGGTTGCAGGCGGCGATCGCGGCGGTCAACTTGCCAGTTTCCGCCAATAGCTGCTCCAGTTCAAGATAGACAGAACCATCCTCAAGATCAGGCACCGGGTCATGCGTGGTTGCTTCGGTCAACAAACTGGTACGGGTTGACTGGGCAATCTCAGGGAACGTTGTAGGGTTGACGGGCGGAACCACAATCGCATTCTCGCCCTCTACGGGCGCATGGGTTAGCGGCAACCGACTGGTCGCGGCTGGTGGCAGAGCATCACCGACCTCCGGCGAGAGTTCCTGAGTCTGGGCTCCCCCCGTCTGCGACAACTGCTGTACCAGCTGGGCGACTGTTACCCGTTCAGGTTGCTCGTCCAGATCCTCAAACTCCAGTTCTGCTTCCAGTTCTTCCGGATCTAATACGTCTTCATCGAAGGCAGACAGGGTACCCACGGTCGCCAGATCGGCAGCCAGGTCGAGGGTATCGACAGCCATTAGGCCCTCCGTCAAACTCACCCCCACGAGAGGTGATGTCGTCTCTCGCCCGGATTTAACAACTGCACGATTGGGGATGGAATCACGGCGAGTGTCGCGCAGCATATTGCCCACATCCTCCATGTCGTCGCCCCCTGCCACAAGATGCCCATCAAATTCAGGTTGCAAATAGAGGATTGGCAAAGCCCAGTACAATTGGCGCGACCCGTAGGATGACAGTAACCCCTGACGGGCCCGGTTCAGGCTGAGGTCAACTGGTAAAAATTGCTTGAGGTTACGGTAGAACAACCGGCTTAAATTGAGCGCCACATCATCGGGAATACGCTCTGCCATTGCCAGCACAGCGGGGATGCCACGCTTGACCAACGCCTCTGCCAGATTACCGTCGGTACCATCAGGGCTGGCTTCGCTGGTGGCGGTATACACACCACGACACGAATTAAATACCGCCATGCGAATGCCATTGTTAACTAGCAACCCTGCCAAGTCGTCACCGCTGAGGGTTTCAGTCAAGCCAGTTTTGTTGCTGACCAGATAGAGACTACCGCCTGCAGCACCAAGATTGCTGTGCCCCGCATAGTGCAACACCTGGTAGTGGTTGTGTTCCAATGCCTGGGTCAGTTGTTCCCGTCCGGGTTGTTCCAGGATGGTCAACTGAATATCAGAAAAGCGGTTAGTGGCATTCGCAGCCCGCCCCATTCCTTGCAGTTCTTCCTGGAGATGCAGGGCCTCCTGTTTCAGAGCCAACACGTCCTGGTCAGTCGGTGCTGCCAGCACCATCAAGATTTTGAGCGGTTGCCCCGGTTCAACAAGCGGTAGCTGCTGAAACTGTAATGAGGGTGAGAGAGCCGCAAAACTGGAGTGATAGCGGGAGAAAACGACATCGGTACCAGTGGCAATTGGGCGATCGCCCGTGTAGAGAACTTCCCACGGTAACCGGGGAAGGCGATGGTCTTTCAACCCTAACCGTAACCGCAAAACTTCCTGGCGATGCTGGGCAATCCCCTGAGCCATCACCCAACTATCGCGAATTGTTCCTTGAAAGAGGGCATTGTAAAGCTGTTG
>CAZGDE010000139.1:0-15849 GCA_964524315.1 uncultured bacterium | reverse complement strand
GTCCGTCTTTGGTGCGGGCGGTAAACTCGCCTTCATGGACTCGTTCATTCAGGGCATACAGTCGATCAATTCCTGCTCGCACTGTCTCCATGCGTTGCCCGTAAGCTTTTTCAGTCCAATCGGCAACGGTGGGAATATCAGCAGCTTCATAACCAGTGAGTTCGGTCCAGACCTGGTTAAGCTGCACAATTTCCCCATCTTCCGCATGGAGGATGATTGGATAGGGAGCATTCATGATCGCCTGCCGAAACTGCTGCTCTCGCAGACGGAGCAATTCTTCTGCTTGTTTGCGATCGGTAATATCCATGACCACCCCTGCCATGCGGACAGGTTGCTGGTGTTCATCGTAGTAGACCCGTCCCAGGGCGTTAATCCAATGGATACTTTGATCAGGCCAGATGATGCGCACTTCAAACCGGAGTTCGCCAGTGGTGCGTGCCCGCTGAAAACTTTCATCAAATATTGGCTGATCCGCCGGAAAAACGTGGCGTTTGGCAACTTCCTGCCCCCATTCGGGTTGAAGCGTTTCATAGCCAAAAATTTGATCATGGCGTAAGCTGCGTCGGGCAGTGTCGTCAATTAAGTTCAGATCCCAGGTGCCCATCTCCGCCGCTGTAAGAGCCAGATTGTGACTGTCGTGTACAGACTGTAGTTCCTGCTCAGCACGATTCCGTTCAGTCACATCGATCGCCACACCACCGACCTGTACACTGCCATCGGGTTGGAGCAAAGGAAATTTATAGACTAAAAACTCGCCCATACTGCCATCGGGTCGAATACCAGGTTCAATGGCCTCGATCACCTGTTGCGATCGCGCCACGGCTTGAATGGTTTCCAGGTAGATCTGCGCAATATCCGGGGGATAGACATCGAATATCGTTTGCCCAACGAAATCGGCGGGTGCCCGAAACATGCGCATGTAGGTCTGGCTCACATATTCCACGTGCCCTTCCGTGTCGGTAATCCACGATGCCGCTGGACTATTATCCATGAATGACCGAAATCGCGCTTCGCTTTGCTGCCATGTGGCTTGCAGCAACTGCAATTCCGCCAAAGCATTTTTGAGCTTTGTGGTAGCACGCTGGCTAAAGCGGTTCTCCCGCTGAATCAACCAGTACAGCATGCACGCTGTTGCCAACACATACAACCAGCCTTTTAAGGTTTGCAGTTGGGTAATGGTCGCAGACGAAACAGGTAACCAATGACTCAACCATTGGTCTGAAAAGAAAATCCACAGGCAACCGACGATGAGATAAATTCCCACAATCTTGACCGCAGCAGGTATTTTGCCCGATGGAGGATTGGATGGCGATGAGTCTTTCATTGCAGGCGATCGCTGAAGCACTCATTGATGCCAATCATTATCCCATCAGAAACTTGCACAAAATAAATGCTCAAACGTACTACATGATCAAGGGCAGGGCGCACTCTAAATTGGAACTTCGTTCCATTCAGACAACGCTCAGGATTGTGGATTTAATCAATCTGCAAACTGTAAGGGCAGATTTAGCCGATCACTCTGCATCGAGCAATGGATTTGACCGCAAACCCCGCCCCTACAAAATATTTGCCATCACTGCCCTCTCCCTGGCACTCGCCCAGAGGCCCATCACGTAAATATCGTTATAAAGAATTCTTCACAAAGTCTAAAGTTTGGGAAAATCCTCCCGTACCCTTGATTAGAAGACCAGTGATCACCATTAGTCTCCACCCAAAATCTCCAGTTTTCACGCTCAGCTCTTTTTGCTCTCAGCTCTTTTCACGCTCAGTAGTGCGTAAATCAGTGTGTAACTACGCTCAGTAGTGTGTAAATAACCGTATCCAAGTAAGCCGGTGTAAATAAATAGTGCGTCAGTACACAGAACAGTCATCCAAACCATCATCCACCCGCTCTCGCACCCGATCACCATTACCGTTGAATTATCTCTTGTTGGGCCTGTGGGGACTTTTGGGCGCGATCGCGACAGCGCTGGATCTGCCCCTGGTAAAGGCACTGGAACAACAAACGCAGACGATATTGATCCAGATTCGGGGAGCTGTATCACCACCCGACAACATCATGATTGTGGCGATCGACGGCCCATCCCTGGCAGCAGCGGAACGCTACAAAAAAGATCCGGACAAACGCCTAGTCGCCACGTTACTGAAAGAGTGGCAATGGCAACGGGCGACCTATGCCATCGTTGTTGATCGCCTGATGCAGGCGGGGGCACGCACAGTGGCCTTAGATTTGCTATTCGATCTACCCAGTGGCTATGGTGCGGCTGATGATCAGCGCCTCAAAACCACACTGGCCCGCTACCCCGGTAAGGTTGTCCTGGCCGCAATTTACGAAGGAGCCAGTGGCCCCCAGGGCGTAAGTACGGATCTAACCCTTCCTTACGAAGCGGTGTATTCCCCCACCACTACCCCAGTCGGGTTGGCAAATTATCTTTTAGAGGTGGACGGACGGGTTCACCAGCAGAGCAGCCATTACCGGCAACAGGTTGTCAAGCCATTGGGGCTGAAAATGCTGCCCACCTTTGCGGAAGCAACCCTGCAGGCAGCTCAGATCCCTTACCCCGCACCGAAAGGAGATGGCATTTTCTTTTATGGGGGCGATCGCACCTTTCGCCATATTCCGTTTTGGCAACTGCTGGCAGATGACTGGTGGCACAATGTCTACCTCAAGCAGGGCATATTCAAGGACAAGATCGTCCTGATTGGCACCACCAATTCTTCCATTGCCGCCGACTTTCACAATACTCCCGTTGGCACACTGACCGGGGTAGAACTACAGGCAAATGAGATTTCCTCCCTGATGCAGGGGCGATCGGTCGTGGAGTTGTTACCGGCACCGGAGTGGCGCGGCCTGTTTGTGCTGGCAGTAGTGAGTATCACGGGCAGCATTATCTACTTCTCGTCCCGGCGTTTACTGCACGAACTAGCCTGGGGCGGTAGCATTCTCTTGATCCTGAGCCTGACGGGTTATACGCTGTTTACCGTTGGTCAGGTCATTGTGCCAATGGCAGTGCCCCTGGGAGCGATCGCCTGCAGTGGTGTCTTTTATCTGGCAATTCGGGCGTTTCAGGAACAACTGGAAAAATTACGCCTGCGCAGCACGATGGAGCAATATATCGCGGCTCCCGTTGTACAGGAAATTCTCAAAAATTCCGACTCCCTATCGGGTGGTCGTCGGGTGAATGCGGCGGTTCTGTTTACCGATATTCGGGGGTTTACCACCCTGTCCTACCATTTGCCCCCGGAACAGTTGATCGAGCAACTCAACACCTACTTCAATGCAATGGTGGAGGTAATCCTGGCGGCGGGTGGCACCGTCGATAAATTCATTGGTGATGCCATTATGGCCGAGTTTGGCTTTCCCATTTCCAGGGGTGAAACCGAGGATGCGTTGAGTGCAATCCGGGCCGCATTAGGTATGCGGCAACGGTTGGTAGAACTACGGCAACAGTTTGCCGAGGCCGGGAAAGTCCCGTTGTTTAATGGCATTGGGATCAGCTATGGCGAGGTCATCGCAGGCGACATTGGTTCCCTGCAACGGCGGGAATACGGCGTTCTGGGTGATACCGTCAACGTTGCCAGTCGGGTTGAGAGTAAAACGAAGGACGTGGGTACGGATATTCTGATCACCGATGCCTTGTATCAACGGGTGGCCGACCGGGTCGAGGTGATCGACAAGGGGAAACACCAGCTGAAAGGGCGGGAGGAAAATGCCATCCAGTTATATGCACTGGTAGGTTGGAAGGGAGACGATCCCAGTCTTTATGAACGGGTGCTAGAAGAATTTCAGGCCCACATTAAGCAGTCCCACTAGCGATCGGGAGCCAGCCCCGGTGTGAGGGTACCAGGGAAAGAACTGGGCGTCGCCGGTGCGATCCTGGGTTCCCGGCCATCCACCCCAAATACTTCCAGCCGCAACACCTGATTATTGGGAAACAGGATAGTGCCAGTCGCACTATTACCACTTAACCCAAAGGTACTGTTCTGCACTGCCAGACCATTGACAGACTGGAGTGTGCCGTTATCAATATCGGCAATAAACACCGCTCCAGCAGCCCCCGACAATGGGGTGAAAACGACCGTATCCCTGGCAACACGGGTATAAATTCCGGGAACGGGAGTACCTGTTGGAATGATCGCTCCCAGCGACGGCTGCCCCCGTAACCCATCAAAGTTGGTATCCCGCCCTGTCAACGCATCCCGTAAAAAGGTTTGATTAAATCCACGTTGGGGATACAGTACGGCGACTTTATCCAGATCCGGCAGAGGTTCCCGAAAGCCTTCAAACAAAGGGCCACCCACAATATTGTTTAACTCCGCCGGGCTGACCGTCTGCACAGTACCAACGGTTCCAGCCGTAGCACTGGTGGTCAAAGACTCTCCCTGGTTGACAACCACCGGCGGCATTGTTGGGTTATCCAGACTGGAAACTGCGATCGCCCCTTCCAGCACAACAATCTTTCCCTGCCCAGCTTCATCCAATTCCATCGTATAAACGGTGGCCCGACTGACTGCCACAACCGACCCCACACAACCCCGTCGTCCCTGCCCCGCAATCAGCACCTTACCCTGGGTAAGCCGAATACAATCCGCACCTACAACGAGGGAAGAATTGCTCCCCAGGCGCACACCTGCTGGAATATCAAATCGTAACGCCGCCCTGGCCGCCGCAGTACGAATTTGCTGCCCGTATTGAGCCGTGTCCCCCCGACGGGCGGAGGATCCCTGAATAAAGATCGCCTGGCTGTTACGGGGCAACACTTCGACAATGGTTGCCTGCCGCACCTGTTGAGTATAACCGGGCAGACCAGTGAACAACAGCACTCCTGTCAGCCCCAGACCCCGATGCAACACTTTCCGGAGCGGGCGTTCAATTGAATTGAACCAACTTGGATATAACCCCAAATGCCTGCAATCGTTGTTCATAGGATTAAACCATCGCCCCAGTCATGAAATGGATGTTCCCTGCTGTCTTCTGCCTTATCCTGATCAAAAATTAAACGTCGTTCGCACAGTACCAATCACAATATTCTGATTCTCCGAGATATGACCCGGATCAGTGACCCAGAATAACCCAGGGGTAATCGAGATGTGATCGCTGACCCGAAACCGATAAAACGCTTCCACGTGAAACGACGTGCCCTTATCGAACCGCTCAATCAGATAGCCAATATTTAGTTTGGGGGGCAGCCCCACCATCAATGCCACCAGATCACCCTTGCGGCCAAAGGGATCCTCCAAACCAACTGAAGCCAGATAGGTAGAACTGAGGGTCACGGCATCGGAACGGCGTGAATCGGCGACTGCCACCCCACCCCATAAACCCAATGTTACCTGAGGCGCGATCCGCCATTGGGTAGTCACACCCAACGCATGGATCGTTGCCGGTTCATTAAACCCACCCGAAATATTGGCGTTATTACTACCCGTAAAGGTATCCAGACGCGCGTCGCGGGAGTAGGCATTGATGTAGTTGATCCCCAGAATAAAGGTACTGCTGGGTTTGTGGAGAAACTGTACGCCTAACGTGCGATGATCCGAACCAAACAAACCCTCATCAGGTTGGCTAGCATTACGAGTACCATAGGCAAACTGCAACCGCCAGGTATTAGAAAGCAACCAATCCAGGCCAACACCCGCATCCGGGTTGCCAATTCGCAGCACCGGGTTGTAGGCCGCGAAGCGAGAAACGGCACCATCTCCCACACTGGCATAGAGAGAGTTGGGGCTGAGGACACTACTGAGGCTGAAACCCGCCGGTTGCACGACCAGCACCATGCGATCGCTCACGGCAAACCGATATTCGAGCGCGTCGAGTTTCAGTTGACTGCCCAAATCTGACTGATAGTTGAGCAAGGCCATGTAGGTATTGAGGGCTCGCTGATTCGTAAACCCGCCCCCGCCAAAATTTCCCGTTGCCAGTCCCACACGCAGCATATCCTTGCCCGTGAAGGAAGAAAGCACCTGCAACTGGGTGACATTCGTCAGAACGGTATTGGTTTCCCCTAATCCCGGTGGGTTACCACCAGCAGCATCCGACAGCGCCAGGATCACCTGTCCTGCCAGAATGGCAGTAGTGGAAAATTGGTTGGCTGCTAACTTTGACAGACGCCCATCCAACGTATCGAGCTGGCCCCGTAAGGTTGCCACTTCGGTCACGAATTCATCCTGCAACCGTTGTAATGTCAGCAAATCCTCGCGCTTGACGACATCCGTTGTGGCAGCAGCGACCAACTCATTCATGCGATCCATACAGGCATTTAACCCGGCGGCAAACTCATAGCGGCTCAAAGCCCGGTTGCCCCGAAAAGTTTGATTGGGATAGCCAGTAATGCACCCATACCGTTCTACTAAGGACTGTAACGCCTGAAACGCCCAGTCCGTCGGTCGAACATCGGTCAATTGGGATACGGATGTGACCTGATCCATGACCGCATCGTCCGGCATCTCGGTTGGCCCATTAGCCGGAACCGCATCTACCGGTAGCACATCTAAAACCTGTTCCGTCACGGAGAGCGCACCCGACGAAAGCGCTTCCGGCGGCAGCAGGGCCTCAGCGAGCCATCGTCGGTCAGTCGGTGGCGCGATCGCGGGCCGCACGATCGCCGGAGGTGAAGCAGCCGCAACTGGGAGATCAGCAGATGACAACAGGAGCATATATAGAGCTTTCCTCTATGACGGCGTAATTATGGACTCTCCTATCCCATCTGCGGCCCAGGCTATATGCTTCTTAACATCTCGAAATTATTTTGATTCTGACAGATTGCTGAATTGGTTTGTCTGTTTATAGTCACCGTGGGCATTCTAGAAGAAGAATTGGTTCGTGGCTGGGACTATTTAGGAGCACTGTCATTTATGCCGACGCCCTTGAGGTTGAAATAAAAGTAAAAAATACTATCTAAATATTTACGTCCCTAACGACTACGGTTATGACATTTGTCAACCCAGTATCATCCCTACTATCTCTAGATGTCATTCTAGGGAAGATTGGAGAAATTACCCTTCAGATCCAGCAGTGTAGAGATCTGGGACACATTTGCCAGGGAGCGATCGCCGATGCCAAAACCTTGCTAGACAGCGATCGTGTCCTCATCTACCGCTTCATTAAAGATGAGGATGGTATTGTCGCCTTTGAAGTGGTGAATCCAGAATGGCCAGCCCTACTGGGGCAACCCCTTCATGATCCTTGCCTGCCCGTCTCCTGGGTTGAACTTTACCGCCAGGAGCCCGTGACGACGATCGCAAATATCCACGCAGAACACCTGCCAACTGATCACAGGGCCTTGTGGGAACGGTTACAGGTGCAATCCTATATCGTCGTACCAATTTTGCAGCAGGACACGTGGTGGGGATTACTGATGGCCCACCACTGCCGCCGTACCCATACGTGGCAGTCCCTCGAAATCCAATACTTGCAACAGGTCGCGCTCCATCTGGGTATTGCCGTGCAACAAACCGAGTTACGCCAGTCCTATCAACATGTAGTTGCAAAATTTGACCAACTCGCCGCCGCCCATGAATTGACCGTTCGTGATGGGAGCGATCGCCAGCAAGCGGCAGCCACCCTGCAAGAACGTGAATATTATTACGCCCAAATCCTCGACTCCGTGCAGGAAATAGTGTTCTGTAAAGCACCCGGTTCAATCGTCACCTATGCTAACAAGGCAGCCTGCGACTATTACGGTATGACGGTGGACGAACTACGCGGCATTACCGACGTTCCCTTCAACCAACTGGACTTTACCCAGCAGTATCTTCAGGATGATCTGCACGTGTTTCTGACGGGAGAAGTCGTCAATCGCTTCGAGGAACCCAATCAACGGGCTGATGGTATGGTTCGTTACTTCCACACGATCAAATCACCGATTTTCGATGCGGAGGGCAATGTCAGTCAAATTGTTGGTGTTTCCCGCGATATCACCGATCGCAAACACACAGAAGCCTTACTCCGTCGCTATGAGCGGATTGTTTCGGCAACCTCCGACTGCGTGTCTTTGATCGATCGTGACTATATTTACCAGGTTGTTAACCAAACCTATTTGGCCTGGCATCAAAAAACCTACGATGAAGTTGTAGGCCATCCAGTCACGACTTTATTGGATGCCGAATTTTTTACCACACTTGCGCAACCCCGTTTAGAGCGTTGTTTGGCCGGCGAACCCCAACAAATTCTCGAAACCTGGCAGGATTATGCCGATGGCCACCGTCGTTACATTCGGATGACCTGTACCCCCTATGTCGAATTGGATGGCTCCATATCGGGCGTCGTCGTCAATGTCCATGACATGACTGAATTAAAGCAGGTCGAAGAAGCTCTGCGCCTGCAAAGCACTGCCCTGGAAGCCTGTGCCGATATCATTATTATCACCGACCACCAGGGCACGATCGAATGGGCGAATCCGGCGTTCACCCAAATTACTGGCTATGACCTGACAGATGCGCTTGGTAAAAATCCCCGTGATTTGCTGAAGTCAGGCCATCATAGTCCCAGCTTTTACAAGTCGCTCTGGCAAACCATCCTCTCCGGCGAAACCTGGCGGGGTGAGATTACGAACCGTCGTAAAAATGGCAGTCTTTACACAGAGTCAGTCACCATTACGCCGGTGAAAGATCCCCACGGCAAAATTCGTCATTTTGTGGCGATCAAACAGGACATTTCCAACCGGAAACAGGCTGAACTGGCCATCCAGCAACAAAATGAGCGAGAACGGATGAACCAGGCCATCACAGGTCGCATTCGCCAGTCCCTTGACCTCAACCAGATCCTGCACACAACAGTGACGGAAGTGCGTCATGTTCTTGGCGTGGATCGCGTCCTGATCTACCGGTTTAATGCCGATTGGAGTGGTATTGTCATTGCCGAATCACTCACGACAGGATGGCAACCAATGTTAGGTCGCCACATCAGTGATACCTATTTTGCCGTCACCCAGGGGCAAAATTATCGTCATGGACAGATTACGGCGATCGACAATATCCATACCGCTAATCTTGATCCCTGCTATATCGACATGTTGGTGCAGTTCCAGGTGCAGGCCAAACTGGTCGTACCCATTCTTCAGGAGAACTATCAGGACAATGAGTTGTGGGGGCTATTAGTCGCGCAACATTGCCAGGAGGCGCGTCACTGGGAGCCCTTTGAGATCGCCCTACTCCAGCAATTAGCCGGTCAAATTGCGATCGCCATTCAGCAATCCGAACTGTATGGACAGGTACAGGCGCTCAACGCCAACCTGGAATTACAAGTGCAAGAACGTACCAATCAACTCCAGCAAGCATTAGATTTTGAGGCATTACTGAAACGCATTACGGATCGAGTCCGCGATAGCCTGGATGAAAGTCAAATTTTACAGACGGCTGTTCAGGAGTTGGCAACCGAGTTAGAGATTGAGTGCTGTGATGCGGCTCTTTATGATCTGGAGCATCGCACCGCCACAATCTCCTATGAATACATCCGTTCAGACATAGCGACAGCAAAGGGGTTAGTCTTCAGCATGGACTCTAGCTTTGGACTTCATGACCAGTTGCTCCAGGGCCAGTGCATTCAGTTCTGCCTCACCCCTCTGTGGCCGAATAGTTGTCGCAGTACCATCGATCGCCGCACCGCGATCCTGAGTTGCCCGTTTAAGGATGAACAGGGAGTCATTGGGGATATGTGGCTCTTTAAACCGCAAAATGACTGTTTCAGCAATGCAGAAGTTCGTCTGGTCGAACAGATTGCGAACCAATGCGCGATCGCCCTCCGCCAATCCCGACTCTATCAGGCAGCCCAGATTCAGGTACAAGAACTGGAACGACTCAATCATCTCAAAGATGACTTCCTGAGCACGGTTTCCCATGAGTTACGCACACCCATGTCCAACATTAAAATGGCAACGCAAATGTTGGAGATCAGCCTGAACCGTTTAGGTATCCTGGCCGACACTTCCATCCCTGTGAAGCGTTACTTCGATATATTACGGGAAGAAGGCCAACGCGAGATTAGCCTGATTAACGATTTGCTTGATCTCACCCGTCTGGACGCTGGCACAGAACCATTGAGATTAGCGGCAGTTGATCTTCCCTTCTACATTCCCCATTTAGTCGAGAACTTTGCGGAACGGATGCAGCAACAACAGCAACGGTTTGTCCTTCAAATGGCTACCGACTTGCCGTCTTTAACAACTGATATCCCCTACCTGGAACGTGTTCTCACCGAACTCATTCAAAATGCTTGCAAATACACACCAGCAGGAGAAGTGATCACGGTTGCCGCTCAGGTCACAGAAACCATGATGGAGATCGGCATCAGCAATTCGGGAGTGGAGATTTCTCCAGTAGAGTGCGATCGCGTATTTGATAAGTTCTACCGTATTCCCAACAATGATCCCTGGAAGTATGGTGGCACCGGATTGGGCCTATCGCTGGTCAAAAAGTTAGTCGAGCGTATGAGCGGTACAATCCGCCTGGAAAGCAGCAATAACCTCACCCAGTTCATCGTCCAATTGCCGTTGCAAGACCAGTGAGAGCCTGTTGATTCTTCAAATTACTCACTTTACAAACTTCTTATTGTTCTTACAACTTTCTTACTTTTCTCTACTACCCTTGAAGCCTAAGCAAGTACGAATCAACGATTATTAAGTTTGTTCTTAAAGTCGCTATTCTTTTGCCCTCAAAGATAGGAGTCCGATTTTTATGAAGCTTGCACCTCGCTGTCTTGCTGAATTTATTGGTACATTCTGGCTAGTTCTTGGCGGATGTGGTAGTGCAGTCCTGGCGGCGGCTTACACGGCTGACGCAGCAAAGATTAGTGAAAACACAGTATTCCCTTTGGGCATCGGACTAGTTGGTGTTTCCCTCGCATTTGGTTTAACCGTTTTAACAATGGCATATGCGATCGGTCATATTTCTGGTTGCCATTTAAACCCTGCTGTTTCATTTGGCCTATGGGCTGGTAAGCGGTTTCCCAGTTCGGAACTACTGCCTTACATCGGGTCTCAGGTAGGAGGGGCGATTGTAGGGGCTGGAATTGTTTATCTAATTGCTTCGGGTAAGGCTGGCTTCGTTCTTGGTGGTTCTAATCCACTGGCTACCAACGGATTTGGTGCCCATTCTCCTGGTGGCTATCCCCTAGTCATTTGCTTCATTACAGAAGTGGTGATGACATTCATGTTTTTGATGATTATCCTGGGTTCAACCGATCGCCGGGCACCTGCAGGGTTAGCTCCTGTCGCGATCGGCCTGGGCTTAACGCTAATTCACCTGATCAGTATCCCGGTCACCAATACCTCCGTTAATCCGGCACGTAGCTTGGGGCCTGCCCTGTTTGCTGGTACTGAGTTGCTGAGTCAAGTTTGGTTATTTTGGCTGGCTCCCATATTAGGTGCCTTATTAGCGGGTTGGTTATATTCAGCCGTGTTTAGTGAATCGGCGATCGAAGAACGGCAACGCCTCAAAGAGCCAGTGTAACGTTGTCAACTCTGCAAGACAATTGATTTGAGCTCATTATTTGATCATCTCTAGGACAATGATGTGAAACTGCGGCGGTATCTACTTAACCCTGCCGCAGTTTTTCCTTATTTGCCCTCATTCCCACCCTTCTCCCGCAGGATAAGGGCTGTCGGACATTTTCTGTGCCCCCTTTGAGGGGCGACTGTGTACGCATAAACCATCCAATCTGGTGGTAGGGGCGTTCGGCTGAACGCCCGATGCAGTCAGATAAGGGTGTACCATTCGGTTCTCGATCAGGGCAAACAACCGTTTGCCCCTCAGATAGTTAATTTCTAACTTGTGTGGACACAGTAGCTCCCAGGGGAGAGGGCCAGGGAGATGGCAGTGATGGCAGGCACTTTAGAAAAGTCACACATTGCGTCATTGGTCATTGGTTCGCAAGCATTTGTTAGCGGTTAGAAGTTCTTAGGCAAGCGTCATTGGTTATTGGTCATTGGTTCGCAATTGTTTGTTAAGGGTTCGCAATTGCTTATTGGGAGTTCGCAATTGCTTATTGGGAGTTCGCAATTGCTTGTTAGGGGCTCGCAATTGTTTGTTGAGGGTTCGCAATTGCTTGCTAAGGGTTCGCAATTGTTTGTTAGTCGTCACCATTCATTTGTTAGCGCTTAGTAATCATTTGTTATGAGCCTATCGCTCTTGATTCATTAATTTAACGATCGCCAATTGGCATCAATAACCAATAACCAATAACCAACGACCAAAGCAATGTTCACAATTGCTTTCGGACTACGAATGAAAAAGTGTCATTATCCGATCCGAGTGCTGGAGTAGCCGGTGATCGGGCTGGAGCAGGCGTAATAAAACGATACACAAGCCTGGATCAAAAATCTACCTTAAAGCATAATTCTCCGGTTGCATTTGCCTTTACAACAGAAAGAAGTTAGGCAGTGCTGAACAGTTTCAATTCATCCAACGCCTAATTCATCCCTCAAGTTAGCAACGCCAAAATTTAAACAGGTGCAGATGTGAATGATTGCAGGTAAACCGGAACAGGAATATCTAGAGGAGGAAGTCTTTCTCTTTCCGGCCTCCTTTGCCCAACAACGACTGTGGTTTATCGAACAACTGTTACCCGGAGACACGTTATACATTATTCCGCTGATCTTTCGACTGACGGGTACATTCCAGCGATCGCAGTTTCAACAGAGCATACAGGCGATCGTGCAACGTCACGAAATTTTGCGCACAACGTTTGATGTGGTAGATGGGCAACTGGTTCAGGTGGTCAAATCTGAGTTACCAGTACCACTTAAATTCACTGATTTACGCTCATTAAGAACACCCAACGTCGAAACCATTGCTCTGGAACAGATTTGGCAAACGATCCAGCAACCGTTTGACCTGCATCAGGGGCCGTTAGTGCGAGTTCAGCTCTGGCAATTGCAAGACACTGAACATCTCTTGCTGCTGGCACTCCATCACATCATTTTTGATGAATGGTCAAGTGGTGTATTAATCCGCGAATTGGGTGAACTGTATGCCGCAGCCATTGAAGGCAGACCCCCAACATTACCAGACCTACCCATCCAATACGCTGATTTTGCCCACTGGCAACGGCAATGGTTACAGGGAGATGTCCTGAATACGCAGCTACGCTACTGGAAACAGCAATTGCAGGATGTACCGATGCTTAACTTGCCAGGTACAAAACCTCAGCCAGGGCGGCAAAGCCACCAGGGAGCAAGTCAATTGCTGGAGTTACCCCAACCATTGCTGGAGGCACTGGAGGAATTAAGCCAGCGCGCGGGTGTAACTTTGTTCATGACGCTGCTTGCTGCCTTTCAGACCTTATTGCATCGCTATACGGGCCAAACTGACCTGGCGATCGGCTCACCCATTGCCAACCGACAGGCCAGCGAACTGGAAGGGTTAATTGGTTTTCTCGTCAACAGTCTGGTATTGCGAACAGATCTCTCCGGTGATCCCAGCTTTCGCACTGTCCTGGAACGGGTACGAGATGTCACGTTAGCCGCCTATGCCCACCAGGACTTGCCGTTTGAAAAGCTGGTGGAAGAACTACAACCTATTCGTAGTCTTGGTCAAAATCCGCTGTTTCAGGTTGTTTTTGCCCTCCAAAATACACCAATGGAACAACTGGTATTACCTGGCCTTGTCCTTAGCCCAGTTGCATTAGAAACCAGAACAGCCCGATTTGATCTGGAGTTATATGTTTGGAAATGTGTTAACAATTTCCGCAGCCTGTGGGGACAGGGTTGGCAGCAGTCAGATGGGTTACGAGGCATCATCGTTTACGATACAGATTTATCTGATGACAATACCATTACAGCCTTTCGCCATCACTTTCAAACATTATTAGAAAGCATTATCACCAATCCAGATGCACCTTTATCTTCATTACAATTACTAACCAATGACGTACAAAACGAATTAGTAAAACATTGGCATAATCACCGATCGCCCTATCCAGGAAATGTTTGTATCCCCGCTCTATTTGAAGCCCAGGTTCAGCAAAGACCCAACGAACTCGCCATTCAATCAGGAAACCAACAATTTACCTATCAGGAATTAAACCAGGGAAGTAACCAACTGGCCCGCTATCTACACCGATCAGGGATTGGCCCTGAAATGACCGTTGGCATCTGTCTGGAACGGGGGGTGGAAGCGATCGCCGCCATGTTAGCAATACTCAAAGCCGGGGGAGTCTATGTACCGCTTGACCCCAGTTATCCACCCGAACGCTTGCGTTTCATGATGGCAGATGCCGGCATTACGGTGGTTTTAACCCAGGCAAATTGGGCAGACACGCTCCAAACAGACCAGACAAAAATCATTTGCTTAGAGCAGGAATGGGGCACGATCACCCAGGAGTCCAACGAGAATTTATCGCTGCCAGCGACAGCCGCACAACTCGCCTACATCATTTACACCTCCGGCTCTACCGGCACCCCGAAAGGTGTTATGGTGCCTCAACGGGCTGTGAATCGGTTAGTATGTGCAACCAATTACATCCAGATAGCACCCGGCGATCGGGTTGCCCAGGTAGCCAACCTCGCCTTTGATGCAGCCACGTTTGAAGTGTGGGGTGCCCTATTAAACGGTGCCCAACTGATTGTAATTGACCGTGAGACAACCCTTTCACCCGGCGATTTTGCCACTACACTCCAGCAGCAAGCTATCAATATCCTGTTTTTGACCACCGCCTTATTGAATCAAATTGTGGGTCAGATTCCGAATGCGTTTAGTACCCTCAAATATCTGCTATTTGGTGGTGAAATGGCTCGTGTGGAGCGGGTGCGATCAATTCTGCAACAGGGAAGACCGGAACATCTCATTCATGTTTACGGCCCCACCGAAAATACGACATTTTCCACCTGGTACGAGGTACAGGATATTCCAGAAAACGCCGCAACTATCCCCATTGGGCAAGCGATCGCCAATACTCAAGTCTATCTATTAGATGCCAACTTAAATCCCGTACCGGAAAACGCGATTGGTGACATTTACTTAGGTGGAGAAGGACTGGCAACGGGATATTTGCACCAAGCGGCCCTAACGGCAGAACAGTTTGTTAACGTCAGGTTGCTGCCCCATCTCCCATCTACCCGCCTTTATAAAACGGGCGATCGCGCACTTTATCGGGCCGATGGCAATTTAGAGTTTATCGGGCGCACGGATCACCAAATTAAGCTTCGGGGGTTCCGGGTAGAGTTGGGTGAAATTGAACTAGCGATCGCCCAACATCCAGCCATCCAAACGGCTGTAGTGATTTTGCGAGAAATAGCAGGTGATTGCCAACTGGTTGCCTATATTGTGCCGGAAACGTCAGCAGTACCGCCAGAGCGAGAGTTACGCGTGTTTCTCAAACGTTCGTTGCCTGCCTACATGTTACCGGCGGCATTTGTCGTGTTAGACACACTCCCTCTGACCAGCAATGGCAAAGTCGATCAACAGGCACTACCATCACCGCAACATCTTGCGCTGCATGCTGACCGGGAAATGGCCCCAATCGTTGCCCCAACGACCTCCCTGGAATCGTTGCTGGCCGAACTTTGGCAAAAACTTTTAGGCCGACAACAGGTTGGCATTCATGACAATTTCTTTGAACTGGGTGGACATTCTTTGCTGGCCACTCAGCTTGTTTCACGTATCCGCGATCAGTTACAGGCAGAGTTACCCCTCCGTAAAGTATTTGAAACGCCCACGATCGCAGAACTAGCAAAAACCATCGAAACACTGAAATACCTGGAGCCAAAGGAAACTAAATCAATGCGGCCTCAAGCAAAAGCACCGAATTGGCAACAATTCGAACACATAGAAATATGACTAATCAACCCATCGCCGAATTCATTTCCCACTTGCACAGTCTAAACGTGCAGATTTTGACAGAAGGGGATCGAG
>CAZGDE010000138.1:1186-15862 GCA_964524315.1 uncultured bacterium | reverse complement strand
ACCACACCCCCCGCAGGAAGCCCTGGGACATTACCTCCGGTACCATCTACCGCCCAGGTAGCGGTTATGGTCATACCCGTACAGGATGCGGCAAAGGCAAAACAAACGTTGGACAAGTTTAAGCCTGCCACGGGTAAAGTTGCCGCTCGGACTTATAAAGGATTTGAAATCAAGGAAACGCAGGGAGCGATTCCACAAAACTTCTCAGCTGCCATCCTGGATAACAAATTGATGGTGGTGACGAATGACGCGAAGGCGATCGAGCAGGCGATTGATACCTACAAGAAAGAAGCACCGGCTCTGGCAGCTACTCCAGGCTATGCACAAGCACTGGGGAAAATTCAGGCAGCCCAACCCTTTGCCAAGGTTTTTGTGAATTTGCCAGTGGCAGCAGCCACATCAGCCAATTCAGGGCGATCGGTGCCACCGCAAAGTATGGCCCAGGTACAAAAGATGCAGGGAACCGCAGCGAACGCTTACCTGGAAGCAGATGGTGTGCGCTTGAAAGGGGTTTCCTGGCTCAAACCGGATAGTAGCCCCCGAAACGATCTGAAAAATACCGCCAAAAATATGCCTGCCCGTTTACCAGCCGACACCCTGGTCATGGCATCGGGTGGCAATTTGCAGCAACTCTGGCGCGACTACAGTCAGGGAGCAATTGCCAGCCCCGTGTCACCGATCAACCCAGAAGGTTTACGGAGTGGGCTAAAGGCCACCATTGGCATGGATCTGGATCAGGATTTTCTCGCCTGGATGAGTGGCGAATTCTCCCTCGCGTTGATCGCCGTACCCGAAGGTGGCCCACCAGGGTTACCATTTGGCCTGTCGTTTATGGTGCAGGCCAGTGACCGTCGAGCTGCCGAAAATAGCCTGAAACGCCTCGATGATGTGATGGCAAGCAAGTACAAATTCAAGATCGAAGAAACGAAAGTGGGCGATCGCAATGTCACTAACTGGGTCTTTCCAGTCGGTGGCCCCACCATTACCCACGGCTGGCTTGATGGGGATGTTGCCTTCCTCACCCTTGGTGCCCCCATTGCCAGCGCGATCGTGCCCAAACCTGCCGCTTCATTAGCCGACAGTGAAGCGTTCAAAACCGCAGTGCCGTCAACACCCCAACCGAATAACGGGCACTTTTTTGCCAATATTGAACGGGCTCTCAACACCAAAAGTTTACCCCTGTTACCGGTTGGGAACCGCGACCTCATTGCTGCAATTCGGGCGGTTGGCGTGACTGCCGCAGTGAGTGATGAACGCAGCACTCGCTACGATGTTTTTGTCCATTTGCAAAAGGGTAATAAACCCGGAGCATTCCCCAGTCCAGCTTTACCACCGGCCTCCAGTAGCGAGCCCAATAGTTCAGATGGAAATGCTTCTGGAGCAACGCCATCGGTCACACCAGAAGCATCCCCCCAGTAGTGGTTCGCAATAATTGATTTGGATCGGGTGTGGCACCGAGGTCTTCAGCGTGAGCGATCTTCCTGTTGCACCCATTCGCTCCTTTCCGTGTCATCGTAGGATAGATAAAGATAGATTAAATGCGCCTGGAGATCACAAGGCATGGATTTGGTTCGGTTGCAGCATGTTTTAGATAACACCTCATTTGCCGTTCTATTCATTACGATGCTGGTGTACTGGGTAGGTGCGGCATTCCCCCGAATTCCCATCCTGCCAATCCTGGGCACTTTTGGAATGGCGATCGCCAATCTTTGTATTGCGGCCCTCCTCGGCGCTCGGTGGCTGGAAGCCGGTTACTTTCCCATCAGTAATCTCTACGAGTCCCTCTTCTTTCTTACCTGGGGCATGACTACTATTCATTTGCTGGCTGAAAATATGAGTGGTAGTCGGCTAGTTGGGGTGGTGACGGCCCCTGCGGCGATGGGGATTACCGCATTTGCGGCCCTGTCCTTGCCCAAAGGTATGCAGGATTCGGCTCCCCTCGTCCCCGCACTGAAATCAAACTGGCTCATGATGCATGTCAGCGTCATGATGTTGAGCTACGCCACCTTGATGGTTGGTGCATTGATGGCGATCGCCTTTCTCGTGGTGACCCGTGGCCAGAATATTGAACTGCGAGGTAGTTCCGTTGGCACCGGTGCATACCGCAATAAAACCTATCAGCTACATCGTTCTGGTGAACCCGTTGAGTCGAACGCTGGTACTTTATCGTCAACACCGATTAGTCCTGGGGGAAACGCAACTGCTGTTTTAACCCCGCCACCATCTGTCAAAACCGTCACTCTATCACCCCAACGCCTTACCCTGGCCGATACCCTTGATAATATTAGTTACCGGATCATTGGCCTGGGTTTTCCCCTGTTAACCATTGGTATTATTGCTGGCGCAGTTTGGGCAAATGAAGCCTGGGGCTCGTACTGGAGTTGGGATCCCAAGGAAACCTGGGCGTTGATTACCTGGCTTGTTTTTGCGGCCTACCTCCATGCCCGCATCACGAAGGGCTGGCAGGGCCGTCGTCCAGCAATTTTAGCCTCAACTGGGTTTCTCGTTGTTTGGGTGTGTTACCTGGGCGTAAACCTTTTAGGGAAAGGGCTACACAGTTACGGTTGGTTTTTCTAGAAAAACGCCTGGTTTTAGAGCAGCGGGCATTTTCATTACTACATGATGATCCAATCGCTAATTTGAGCCATCTTTAGATATTGGTTATGGACGAACAATTTCAGCCTTTAAGTGATGATGAAGTGCTATTTGTGAGTGTCGGTCGGGTTTTAATGTCAAACCCAACGTTTAAGGTTGGTGAGTTCATTGACGCACTGGCACAGGCAATTAGCGATCGCGAAGATGACTGGGACGAAGCCAACGAAGGCTGGTTTGGACATGGTCTAGAGTGCGAAGCACTACGGTTTAATACACGGGGGTGGCAACGGGGTAAAGTACGAATTCGCTTAGAATTTTGCCCTGACCAAGCACCAGAACCTAAGTTACTCGACAGTCGCCGCGCCAAAGACCGACGTCGTCCTGAAGAGAACCTTCCTCGTCCTGAAGATTATCGTCCTGATAAAACTGAACCACCCCGGTTTGAAGCGATTTACCGGGAAGAAGATGATTTTGACTAATGGTTCTACTGGATGTGGCCCAAATACCACAGTGTTATATGACAGCGGAGGGAGTAGTTTACCAGTAGTACTTTAGCGAAATCAGCATCTCGGCAAAAACGACCGTTACAGCACCGCATCTCATCAACTCGTCGTCCATCCATAACGCCGCCTTTACCAACCGATTCCATGCCCGATCGCTCTGCCTGGACCGACCTGCACGCACATCTGCACCGGACATTGAAGCAACGGCGATTATTAGAACCGGGAAAACGGGTATTAATTGCTGTTTCCGGTGGGCAGGATTCTCTTTGTCTAACCCGCCTGCTACTAGATTTACAGTCTAAATGGCACTGGCAGTTAGCGATCGCCCATTGCGACCATCGTTGGGAAGGCGACATTGGTAACGCCGAGTTCGTGCGTAAACTCGCACAGTCCTTGGCACTGCCGTTCTATCAGCAAACTGCGGATACGATTGATGCAACCGAAGCAGGGGCAAGAACCTGGCGTTATCAAGCATTAGTTACTATCGCTCAACAGCATCACTTCTCCCATATTGTCACTGGCCACACCGCCAGCGATCGCGCTGAGACATTGCTCTACAATTTGGTACGCGGTAGCGGTAGCGATGGGTTACAAGCATTAAGGTGGCAACGGCATCTAACCAGCGATATCATGCTGGTGCGACCGTTGCTCACCGTAACCCGCACTGAAACGGCTCGTTTTTGCCAGGAATTATCCTTACGCACCTGGGCTGATCCGGCTAACCAAAATCTCAACTATGCCCGCAATCGTGTGCGGCAAGAACTTTTCCCCTACCTCTGTCACCATTTCAACCCCCAGGTAGAGCGTTGCCTTGCTCAAACTGCAGAATTGCTGCAAGCAGATGTTGCTTATCTAGAACAAGCTGCCGCTGAGTTGCTGCAACAATGTCAACATTCCGAGCGCCCCGGTCTATGGCGTACACCTTTACTGCAAGCGCCACTGGCCTTACAACGCCGAGTTATCCGCCAATTTTTGCAAGCTCAACTACCCACAGCACCTAACTTTGAACATATCGAAAAAACAGTTGCCCTGCTTGCTGCCGCCAACCGCACTCAGACCGATCCTTATCCTGGCGGTGTCATTGCCAGAATTGACGGTGACTGGCTATGGTTACAGCCAATCACTCAGCCATCCTTATAAATAAGGGTGGGATGAATAAGGATGGGATGAACAGTTGATTGAGTAAATCGCTCAGACTCCACTCAACAATCAGGAGGCGGCCAATTCTGGTGTACTGGTGAGATTGACAATAATTTGTCGCATTTCAGCGATCGCCTGCAGCTGGTAATCACCCGCTTCCTGCACCTGTGACATTATGCCAGCAATACTTTCTAAACGCTGCCGCAGAGCATCAACCCCGTCCTGAACCGGTTGTAACATCTCCTGATAGAGATTAACCCGCCCCCAAATCTCGGCTACTTCTTTGCGGCGTCCCTTCACCAACTCTTCTGCCTGTTTCAGCTCATTGCGCTTGTTTTCTTGCTCTGCCGTCTGACTATTGACCAGCCCTTGAGCCTGGTCAATCGCAGCTCGCATTTGCTCAATCTGACTTTCTAGCTTCTGCAGTTCTTCCGCCTGTTGATGACGTTGTGACTCAATTTGCCCCAGGAGTGGCCCCAGGTCAATGCCACTATTCTGACCATCGCTATCGGCCAGCACCCCCTGACGACGACGTAACACCATTTGATGCTGATTCAAAATTCCCTTACGTTCCCGCAGGTTACGCCGTTGACCAACGAGCGTTTCATTCAGCATTTGGTAGCCGTCCTGTTCATCTGCCAGGTCGTTTTCGAGATTGAGGCGATCGAAGTCATTCGCTGCTTGAATCTTGGCCTGTAACTCCTCAATTTCTTGCTGTTTCAGGCGTAACTCTTCTTCCTGACTTTCCACGAAGCGAGATAATTTCTCAAGGTCACGCTCCAGGTCTTGCACCACCCGTTGCAACTCATCTACAGGCATTTTTTCCAGTGCTGTCACATCGACCTGTTGACTGATCGTGATGTTATCGGAAGCATCCGCAAGACGATACATCTGCTGATGCAAGTCTTCATTCTGCTGTACCTGGATACTTAACATCCGAGCATAGTCTTGCTTGTGCTGGAGCGCACTCTGCTGAATTTTAAACTCGGCCCGTGCCTGCTCTAAAGCTTCTTGCGCCTGGTGCCATTCCTGCCAGCGTTGCTGAATATCAAAGGTTTGCCGATCAACTTCATGCTGCAGTTGCTGAGCCGTTGACCTTTGCTGTTCTAGATTCTGCCAGTGCTGCCCCAAAAAAGCCTGTTGCTGAGTTAGCCCCTCCAATGATTGGTTCAAATTGTCACGGATAGAATCCGTTGGAGGTACTGTACCTGACAAATGGCTTAGCAATTCTTGGATCTTGCTGGCTTGTTCCTCATCCAAAACAGCAGTTTGTTGAAATTCTGCCTGCCGCTCCTCAAACCGCCGCATCTCGCCCTGAAGATGGGCCCACGCTCCCTCCATTTCCTGCTGTTTGCGTTCATACTCTTCCCGCAGGCGATCCGCTTCTTCGCGCTTCGCCTCAATTTCTTGCTTTTGCTGCTCTAGCTGCTCAAAATCTTCCTCCATCTGCTGGAGTTGCTCACGCCGGGCTTCCATTTCCATTTCCCGCCGATTGAGCTCCTGGCTTTGATAAGTGAGGGATTGCTTCCACTGTTCAATCTCCTCTTCCTGCGTTTTAAATTTTTCCTGAAGCCGGGAAAAATTTTGCAGAATACTCACCAGTTGTCGTGCCGCTTCCTGCACCCGTTGTACCTGCTTATTGGCAGTCAGGTCTACCAACACTAGCGCACCGGGGCTGTAGTTGTTCGCCTCGTCGCAGCCAACAAACTCTTCACCGGGCACTGCCGACCAGCTTTGCTCAGTCCGTTGGCAAGCCAACAGCTTTAGCTCGGCCTTGCCGCCACCCATGAAGCCGCTACTCTTCTTTTGTACTTCCGCTAGATACAGCACGCTGATAATCCTCTTTTGTATCTGTGCCCGATTCAGATGACTTCCTGATTGGTTGCTTCTGTTAGACCTAGTGTAGTGAGACAGCCATATCAAGGCAATCCTTATTATTGTCGATTATTGTCGCGTCCCGCTGAACTAGTTGAGTGAACATGAACCGATGAATATAGCTGTTTCTTTCATAGAGCTAAAATGCCCTACCTGGCACTTATCATAACTAGCCAGTCTCTACCTCAAGAGAATCAGAGGATACAGTCAGAAACAACCACTCGCCCTATAACCATCATCCAGAACAACCACGTTATACAGGCACACGTCTAGCCACTGTCACTTACCATGAGCCGTTGACATTGGCTGCTAACGTTACTAGTCTCAGGTTGGGGATTAACAACAACCACCGTGACTTAATGACTTTACTGAAGAATGCCCCCATCGCAAACCCGTACTGCCTGTCAATTCAATTGACTGGTTTAGTCTGGCAGTTGGACGAGAACGGAGTAGGGCAAACATCTATTAATTTGATTTAATTTGATAGTTTCCCTCAACCAATGAACCCGTACCGCAGTGTTCTAAAACTTCAGTAGCAGGGCTTGCTGTTCTCTAATCTAGCATTGCCAGCCAGGATGTTTGTAAAGAACTATTAAACAACTCCCAACTTACTGGAAACCATTGTGGTGTTGTTAACACTGTGCAAGTGGGCATTACAAGAATTAAGAAAGCTACCAGAATTCTATTAAGCAATCCTTAATGGGGAGTATAAAGGTGATATCAGCCATCATTACTTTCTCCGGGTTTGTTGCCTGGAAGTAAGGTCTGGAAGTAAGAATTTTTCTCTGTCCTCATGTTGGCTGAAGCAAGGCTACTGCCAGTTGTTCCAGGAGACTATCTGAGTTGCATGCAAGGTAAGTTGAATGAGATAGATATTCGCAGCATTCTGCAACTCATTGAGTTGGGGCAACGCACGGGTGAATTGTTTGTTGAGGCGTACCCTGCCCCAACAAACAATGCGGTCGGGATTGGCACCAGTTACTTGCAGGATAACTGGACTGCTCGTTCTCTCGAAGAACGGTCATGGTTCGTGTTTTTTCTGAACGGTCGAATTGTATATGCATCTGATAAAGACACGAGCCTGTTACGAGCAGACACCAACCTGCGGCAGTTACCAAGATCGTCAGCGATCGCCGCCGTCAATGCACCGGAATATGGTTATCTTTGGGCATTGCTGGAAAACCATATCCTGACGCCCGCTCAGGGGCGCAGCATTATCCAAAGTATGGTTCATGAGACGCTGTTCGATTTACTCAGTCTCCATCAAGGGGCATTCATGTTTGAGGTGAGTTCACCCCTGTCGCCCCAACTGACAACATTGGAAGTAACCCCCTTGCTGACCAAAATTATTAAGCAGGTGCAAGAGTGGAAACTGTTTCACCCGCATATCCAATCACCCGATCAATGCCCGGTCATTGCTGATAACGCCCGTCTCCGTGAAGTTTTATCACCTTCTACCTATGCAGCCCTTGACCGCTATGCCAATGGCAAAACATCCATTCGCCAAATCGCTCGTTACTTAAATAGAGATAGTTTGACCGTAGCCCGTGCCATCTTTCCCTACGTCCAGAAGGGAGCTATTCAGTTAATTGATGCACCCATACCGGAAACAGCTACAGGTACACCCCCTAAAGTAGCGCGGCCGAAGGAATTTGGGTTATGGCAAACGACCCGCATACCACGAGTTGTTTGCATTGATGACGGCGTTACAATTCGTCAAACGGTTGAGCATATTCTGCATCAGAATGGATACGAAGCTACCTCAATCGCCAACCCATTAGATGCGCTCGGCCTGGTATTTCAAATTAAGCCCGATTTAATTCTTTGTGACATCGCCATGCCCGAACTCGACGGCTATGAAATTTGCGCCATGCTGCGAATGTCAACCGCCTTTCGCCAGGTTCCGATTGTCATGTTAACGGGAAAAGACGGTTTTATTGACCGAGTCAAGGCGAGAATGGTTGGAGCAACAGACTATTTAACCAAACCATTTGGCGAAAGTGAGCTATTAATGTTAGTTGAAAAATATGTGGGTCTGGCGCATCCCGAAGTGGGGCGATCACCAGAATCGGAAACTGAAGTTGCAACAGCTCGGTTAGAAAACAATCTCACTGATGCAACTTCGACCTCATCCTCATCATTTAGCTAGAAATTGAGGGTACCTTATTGTTTATTAGAGTCTAAGGTAAATACTAGGGTAAGAAGCGTTAAGGCTTTCCATTAGCGTTTCGACTGGCAAGCAGGTAAACAAATATGAGCACAGTTCTGGTGGTGGAAGATAGTGTTACCCAGCGAGAGATGATCTCCGATCTGTTGCGCGGAAGTGGCTTAAGTGTGACTGAGGCAAGTGATGGGGTAGAAGCTCTCGAACATATTCAAGGCAAGTGCCCAGATCTAGTTGTTCTGGACATTGTGATGCCACGGATGAATGGGTACGAAGTTTGCCGAAGGCTGAAGGCAGATCCAAAAACCCAGAATGTTCCTGTCGTAATGTGTTCCTCCAAAGGCGAAGAGTTTGATCGGTATTGGGGCATGAAGCAGGGAGCGGATGCCTACATTGCCAAACCATTTCAGCCAACCGAACTGGTTGGCACCGTGAAACAATTACTGCGAGGTTAGTAAAAAGAGATGGTCGGTAATCCGGATTTTTTAACGGGTAGGGGACAGGATCAAGCGCCTGAATTTCAGGAGTTGGAAAGTCCTGAAGGTGAGTTACATCTTCGTTTTTATGTGACATCTGGCAGCGAGTTTGCCCTCCCAGCCACAGGGATTCGAGAAGTCATTTCCCCCTCTCCCGACCGGATTACCCCCGTACCGAATGTTTCTCCGTTACTTTTGGGTACCCTGAACGTACGTGGGCGAGTTGTGTGGGTAGCGGATTTGGGGCAATTTCTGGGTGACCCCATCCCATTGAATACAGACCGTCCAGAAGTGCCCGTTATTGCCGTTGAGGATCAGGACATTATGCTAGGGCTAGCAGTGGATCGCATTGTGGGAATGGATTGGTTGGTGATCGAAGACATTCAAATGCCAACCAATGTGCCAGATAGTGTGGCTCCGTTTCTGAGGGGTGAGTGGCCGCAAGACGACCAGCAATTTCTCCGACTCCTGGATCAGGTAGCAATTCTTCGTTCAGCCCGCTGGGCTGCCTAGTAAGGAGAAGCTCGCAAGGAGAAGATAAGGTGAAAAAAATTAGAACTAGCAGTAAAACTGAAGAACAATTTAGGCGAATTGGGTGTGACAGCGGCACTCACCCGACTCTCATACAACCTTCCACAATGCCGAGGCTACAGCACTCAATACTCAATCGGGAGGAGGCAAATGGCATCACGTACTGAGTACGAGCAAGACTATCAACAGGCTCAGATGGCATATTTAAACGGCAACTACCCAGAGGCCGCTGAGATTGTTGACCGTATCGTCAAAGATTTTCCCGATGATCCGAGTGCCTGTTTGCTGCGGGGGCACATTTATTGTTATGGTTTGCAGCAATATGAGATTGCACGGGATCAGTACCAGTCGGTGCTGGCCTTGACTGCCAACGAAGAGTTTACTGGTTATGCTCATCAGGGTCTAGAGTATATCAACCAGTTGGAGTCCAGCGGTGCGACAGGGGGATCCTCACCGACGGCGGGTGATGCGAACCAGGATGATGATAGTTTTCCCGATTTTGCGGCGACAACCTGGCAGGATGACGCTGACTTTAATTTAGATGGCGATTTCAATACGGATGACATCAATACAGATGCCATGCATTTTAGTCCTCTAGCAGAGGATAATTTTGGCCACGAGTTTAGCACCAACTCTAGCTACGATGCAGCGACACCGCTTGAAGTCGGTGCGATGGAAAATGGTCGGGGTAGTAGTGGTATGTCTCCTGCCGAGGACTTCAGTCCTTTTGCTGATCCATTTTCACTGGATCAGGATGCTGCTTTTCCACCCGAAGAATCCTCACCATTCCAGGCATCCTTCCATGAAGCTGACAGCTTTCAAATGGATGACTTTGCGGCCTCGCCCAATGGTACGGACGCCGGGCTAGGGACTGATTTTCCCACCCCGCTAGATGAATTTGATGATGCCTTTGCCCCACTCGACTTGCCGGCAGATGACCAGTCAAGTTACCAACCGTTTGGCACAACGGAAGAGAACGGGAGTAGCGATCGCTCCTTCGATAGCCCGCTCCATAGTGCGCCAAGCCATCGCAGCGAAGACGAAACCCTGTTTATGGGGAATACCGGGCTGTATGACTCCAGCGAGCAGACCTATGGCATCCCGCCAACCGAGCATGAATTTGATACGCCCAGTTTTGGTAGTGATGGCACAGACGATGCTTTCTATACCTCACCTGTAGCGGATGCCCAAGATAGCCGTAGCAGTGCCGATTTTCTGGACGAATTTGACGAGTTCGATGATCTGGGCAATTTATCCGATTTTGACTTATCAGAAAATTCCGCAGGCTTTACCAGTCCCGCTGTTGGCGCAGGTTTTATGGCAGCCGGAACATCATCCGGAGCTGCCGTTGCCGATAAAGGCTTTGCTCAGGATGCGTCGGCTTTTAGCTTTACGGATAGTGGGGATCGTTCGATTGTACGGGATGATGAGGTCTTCAGTATTTCCGGTACCTCTGAGCAGTTAACCAACTTCACTCAAACTGATCCGCAGGCTCTGGAGCCAACCCCGTCCATTGAGCAGGGATCGCTGGCGTTCCTCGAAAATGCCCCCATTGAGCGTAAGCAATTATACACGGCAATCGCGGCTGGCATTTTCTCCGCTGCCGCTGTTGCAGTAGTCAGTTTTCTGTCCTCCATGAGTGCCCCTACCATCAATATCAGTAATGATCCCAAGGTCAACCAGGCGGCATCGAAGGAAGTCATTGGCAAATTGCGCTGGGCCGGGTTAACCATGGCAGCGGTCGGTGGGTTATCCGGTGGCATTGCAGCCTTTGCACTGGGGCAATTTACGGCGAAGAAACTGAAGCGATCGACGGATGATTTACAAGCTCAGTTCAATTCGGTCTGTCAGGGCAACTTGAATGCCCGCGCAACCGTTTACGCCGAGGATGAGTTAGGACAATTGTCAACGGGCTTTAACCAGATGGCTCGCGTCATTCTCACGACCACTAGTGAAGCGCAACGGAAAGCGGAGGAACAGGAACAGGCAAAAGAAGACCTGCAACGTCAAGTAATTCGCTTACTGGACGACGTTGAAGGCGCTGCCCGTGGTGACTTGACCGTACAGGCAGAGGTCACAGCGGACGTGCTGGGTGCCGTTGCCGACTCTTTTAACTTAACAATTCAAAACCTGCGGGAAATTGTGCAACAGGTGAAAACTGCGGCCCGTCAGGTGAGTAAAAGTTCGACGGATAACGAAATGTTTGCTCGTAGTCTGTCATCCGATGCATTGCGACAGGCAGAGGAATTGGCAGTCACGCTGAACTCCGTCCAGGTAATGACCGAATCCATTCAACGGGTAGCAGAAAGCGCCCGTGAGGCAGAGGAAGTTGCGCGATCAGCATCGGAAACTGCCCTTCGAGGTGGTGAAGCGGTAGAACGCACCGTAGCAGGGATTTTGGAGATCCGCGAAACGGTAGCAGAAACAACCCGGAAGGTAAAACGACTGGCCGAATCGTCCCAGGAAATTTCCAAGATTGTGGCGTTAATTTCTCAAATCGCTTCCCGTACCAACTTACTCGCGTTGAACGCTAGTATTGAGGCAGCACGGGCAGGTGAAGCAGGACGCGGATTCGCAATCGTGGCCGATGAGGTACGTCAGTTAGCCGACCGGGCGGCGAAAGCATCGAAAGAAATTGAACAAATCGTTCTGCAAATTCAAAGTGAAACAGGCTCCGTAATGACAGCCATGGAGGAAGGTACCCAACAGGTCATCGAAGGGACGCGTCTGGCAGAACAGGCGAAGCGATCGCTGGAAGACATTATCCAGGTATCCAATCGGATTGATGTGCTGGTGCGTTCCATTACGGCTGACACGGTGGAACAAACCGAGACTTCCCGTGCCGTTGCGCAGGTGATGCAATCCGTTGAGTTGACGGCGCAAGAAACCTCTCAGGAAGCGCAGCGAGTGTCTGCTTCGCTGCAAAATCTGGTGGGTGTTGCCCGTGACCTGTTGACATCAGTAGAACGGTTCCGTGTTGAAACGATTGAGCGCAAGTAGCTTTAGAGAGGAAGCAGTTGGGGAATTAACTACTAGTTGCGTCCCTAACCCCTGCAACCCCGCTGAAGCCGATGGTTTCTTGTAGCAATTACATTTTCCAAAGGGATGGGTACTGCCATGCAGCCGGAACAGCAACAGCGAATCATGGGCTATTTCATTGAGGAAGCAAAAGACCACCTCAATACAATTGAGCAAGGTTTGCTGAGTTTGCAAAGTACAATCGAAGACCCGGAAATGGTCAATGAGTTGTTCCGGGCGGCGCACTCCGTGAAGGGAGGTGCGGCCATGCTGGGGCTCAACAGCATTCAGCACGTCTCCCATCGCATGGAAGATTATTTCAAAATTTTGAAAGAGTCTCCCGTAGCAATTGATCAAAAGCTAGAAAGTCTATTCCTGAAAGTCTTTGATGCATTGCAGGAACTGTTGGAGCAACTCCAGGGGCCGTTTGGGCTAACCAGTGATAGTGCGAATGCGACATTGGCCGGTGTTGAGCCTACCTTTGTGGAACTGGAACAACATCTGAATTCCCTGGTGGGTTCTGCCCCCGTACCAGTCGCTCCAGCAGCCGGGAATGGATTTGCCGCCCAGCCAGCGATCGCCCAAACTTCTGAGCAGGAAATTTTGACGCAGGTCTTTGGCAGCGAGGTACCCACCCAACTACGGGAAATGCTGCAGTTGTTTAAACAACCAGAATCGGATTCACTGAGCCGGGAACAGTTGCAAACAATTTGTCATAATCTTGCTAGTTTGGGTGAACGGTTCAACTTAACCAACTGGTGTAACCTGGTGGAGCTGGCGCGGCAGGCGATTGCCCAGACGGAAACCCCGTACCGGACGCTAGCTCCCATTGTGATTAAGGATATTAAACAGGCTCAGGATTTGGTTTTGGCGGGTCGTGCTGATGCGATCGCGGCCTGCGCCCAACTACAGGAACTAGTACCAGCCCAATCTACTGATGCCGATTTTGCTGATCTTCTGGCAACGGCAGATGACATTGACTTGATGGCAGAGCCACTGGAAGCTACAGATGATGACCTGTTATTTGCCGGTTTAGAGAGCAGCCCAGTGGCAGATGAATTATCCACCGCTGGTGCTGGGATGTCCAGTTTGGACTTCGACTTGAGTGATAGCTTTGCTGAAGATACAATCGACGCCTTTGAGCAAAGGCATGGCCCCGAAGTGGGAATGGCAGAACTCAATAGTCTGGCAGACCTGTTCGAAGGAGAGGTACCTGATCTTGCGTCTACCTGGCAAGAGGAAGAAATTATCGGCGATGCTACCGATGTTTTTGCGGCAGATGTTGGTACTTCTACCGATGACTTTGATACAGCCGCAGATTTCTCTGATCTGCTATTTGATGAGGCAACGTCCAGTCAACCTGTCTCCTCTGATGAAGATGACTTAAGTAATCTGTTTGGTGATGCGTTGCTAGACGATGATAGCGGCAGTCCTACCAACGAAGATAATCTTTTGGGAATGGCTGAGGACGGCGGGGATAGCGATGATCTAGATGATTTATTGGCTATTACTACTGACGACAGCACAACCGATGCTTTGTTTGATCAGGAAATTGGTCTGGGTGAGATAGAAAGCGGCTCCGCAGCAAACAATTTGGTTTTTGCCGAAGACTATCCTAGCTTCGACACAGCAATGACAGACGAGGAGAGCATGGACATGCTCGATCTGGGTCTGGAAACTACATCGCCATTGGATAATTTAGGCGAGTTGTTTGCAGGCATGGATGATACCGACCTCAGCTTGACAGATACGGCCAATAGCTTTGAAGACAGCCTGTTTGCATCGGAAAGTGACCAGCTTCCCGAAGAACTGGACAACAGTATTACCAGTGACGGCATAGATGACCTATCGTTTGGCACTACAGCGCCTGCGATCGGTGATCCCTGGCAGAGCGATGACCTGCCTCCTGCCGTTGGCGAGCCAGCTGAGACCAACATAGCTGACGATTTGTCAGACTTTCTACCATCCGATTTCCTTCAAACAGATCTCAATGAAACCAGCGATTTGGAGTCACTGTTAACCGATGACTTGAGCGAATCAGAGGTAGCAACAGATTCTCATCTAGATGATTTGTTCGAACAAGATAATGTATTTGGCGCTCAAAGTGGTTTCGGCCAGAGTAGCGGAGCCAACGAATCTGAAATCTTAACCGATCAGGGCGATCTGGACTTTGGTAGTATATTCGACTCACCGGAAAATGCTGACGAACTAATAGATGCGTCCGCTAGTGCGTCTGACTTCGAACTTGAAGAGTTAACCGCCACAACAGCGACTGATGATGAATCCTGGCTAACAGATTCACTGTCTACAGAAACAGCCTCTGACTTCGAACTTGAAGAGTTAACCGCCACAACAGCGACTGATGATGAATCCT
>CAZGDE010000138.1:0-1086 GCA_964524315.1 uncultured bacterium | reverse complement strand
GGCTAACAGATTCACTGTCTACAGAAACAGTGGCAACCCAGGCTGATGACAATCTCTTTGATTTGGATGCATCACTTGAGACTCCCTCGGAATCTCTGGTATTTGACGACTGGAGCGAAGTCGAATCAGCGCCAGATAACTTGTTTGACTCTGGCGACCTGGGTTTAGAAGCAGCACCTCTAACTGATACTCTCGCAGCCGATGATCTGGATCTGCTGCTTGCCAATGAAGGGACAACAGAAACGGTTGGAGAAAGTGAAGATCTGGGGTTTGCTGGAGCTGATCTATTTGAAGCGCCACTTGAAACCACGGCTGATTCTAATGAATTTGGGTTAGATCTGGGTGAATTAGACCTGGATACGGCGGCAGATGCGACAACAGATGAATTTGGCCTAAGTCCGGATACCGCCGACCTAGCCGGAGCGATCGCCGCCACAGAATTCCCTCCCGATGGGACTGACCTGTTAGATTTCACTCTGTCAGAAGCGGATGGTGGCCAATCTCACGATGATCTATTTGGCGATGATTTAGCAGTCATCATGGGGACTGAGTCTACCACTAACGATGTCGCTGATGCTGCTCTGGATTTTGAACTAGCAGATAATGTGCTACCGGACGATTTGTCAACAACAGATGGGATTTTCTCCGAGGATCTGCTCGATAGCAATGAGCTAGTTGAACTAGATGTCATAGCCGATACAGACCTGGCAGACGTAACTGGTATCGCTGACACAACTGACGAGTTACTCGATTTTGACAATATGTCAGGCGATGACTTGTCTGACGTGACGACTGATTCCCTTGACCTGGGTGACGATTTGTTCCCAATGGACAACGTGAACAGTAGTATTGGTGCCAGTGAAACCGAGACACCACTCGCTCTGGATGATGACCTGCTTGATTTGGGTGACTTCGCTGACGAGAGTGCCAGCCTGGTCAACGATGATACTGAAGGTTTACTAGCTGGTAGTGATGAATTATTTGGCTTCGATGATCTGAATGTTACCGATGCAGCGGCAACCTCAGAATTTGGTCTGGGAGATTTGATTACAGATTCGCCAGACGACCTATCAGACAGTGATGGAG
>CAZGDE010000137.1:0-15978 GCA_964524315.1 uncultured bacterium | reverse complement strand
TTATCAAAGATCGTGTTGCCAGCGATCGGGCAGACAACCACGTTAACGAATTTAGATATAGATAGTAATTCGGTTGCCTCTTCCAGTAGTCTTGTTAGTGCAAGTTCGACTCTAACTTCTGCAACGACTGGAATCTCGGCGAGTGGCACAGGGCTACTTGCTGAATATTACGAAGGCTTAGATTTAGTCAATTTGCGCCAGACCCAAATTGACCCAACGATTAACTTTAACTGGTGGCAAAACGCACCGATGTCATCTCTACCCAGTGACTACTTTTCGGTGCGATGGAGTGGTGAAATTCAGCCTCAGTACTCTGAAACCTACACGTTTTACACCCATACGGATGATGGTGTGCGGTTGTGGGTGAATGATCAATTGCTGATTGATCAATGGGTGAACCAGGCACCAACAGAACTCGCTGGCACGATTAACCTGATGGGTGGACAACGTTATGACATTCGCTTAGAGTACTACGACAACGGGGGCGGGGCACTTGCTCAATTATTATGGTCCAGTCCCAGTCAGGTAAAAGAGATTGTGCCCCAGGCCGTGTTATTTGCCAGTACGCCCGGTTCAAATGCAGATGCCGTGGTAAATGAGCAGGCGCGATCGGCTTATTCGTTCATTGATTCCATTGGTTTTAATACCCATTTGCGTTACTACGACACTGCTTATGGCAATTACCCATTAATTCGGCAACGATTGCTGGAGTTAGGTGTACGCCACATTCGGGATGGTGGCAGTGACCCAACCTGGATTCAGCGCACGAATGAACTGGGCACACTGGGAATTCGCTCGACGATTGTGATTGATCCGTTTATTGGTACGGGACCAAATGCTTCTTACGATTTGCGACCTCCCGGTTATGACGTATATACCCTGGTGAAAAACCTGGTACCCGCAGGCGTAGAGGCAGTAGAGATTCTAAATGAGTTTGACCTGACTCGCATTTTCAATGGGTATAGCCGCAATGGCCAACCTGTTACCGATGCCAATTGGATTGAGTATCTGCGTGATTTTACCCGCGACACCTACAACGCCATTAACAGTGATCCGGCAACTGAAAATATTGGGGTGATTGGGCCATCGTTTGTTTACCAGGATTCCAGCGTTCGGGTGGGTAATTTGAGCCAGTGGGTTGATTATGGCAATGCCCATCCCTATAGCTATCCTGCCCATCCGGGTAATGGTAATTTGCAGCAAGATTTGGCAATTCGGGCAATTCCCTTTGGCGATCGCCCCATGATTGCCACCGAAAATGGCTTTCCTACAGGAAGTCCACTATCCTTTCGGCCTGTCTCGGAAACAGTGCAGAGTAAATATATCCCCCGCATGTTTCTAGAAAGCTTTAACAGTGGCGTTTACCGGACATTCTCCTACGAGTTTATTGACCAGCTCCCTAACCCGGATGACAGCGAGTATAACTTTGGCATTGTGCGGTTTGACGGTACTCCCAAACCGGCTTACGCGGCGTTGCAATATATGATTGGTTTATTGAATGATAGTTCCGCAGCCTTTAGACCGGAGTCTTTAGACTATTCCTTCAGTGGTGATACGCAAAATGTTCGTCATACATTGTTGCAAAAAAGCAACGGTAACTTTTATTTAGTTCTCTGGTTAGAGGTGCCCAGTACTGATCAGGTGAGTAGTCAAACAGTTACACTCAACTTGAACACCCCTATTGATCAAGCAAAAACCTACTTACCTAACTTCTCGGTGCAACCGTTTGGGCAGTATCAAGCACCAACTCGGTTAACACTAACTGTACCTGACCTCCCCCTAATTGTAGAGTTGGTGCCCCGTTGATTCTCACTTTCGGTAGATAGTCAGAAACCGATTGGAAACGATAACTTACTGACAGTTAAATAACATTTTCTTAATAACGTGGTTATAACTGTCATTCAATGACCCATAGCATCGAGATCTCAATTACAAACAGCCACAGGCTAAAGAATCGTTACAGTCAGTGTTGGGTTTAACTTATTACCAGTTATTAGCCTAGCAATAAAAGAGAATGCATCAAGCAATGTTCAGATATTCTACAAGCAAGTTGGTAGTGGTAGGGTCGTAGCATTTGGGTATCAGTCTTTGGTCATGCCAGAGATTTTCTGCCAAATGCTACGACCGTACAGCAGGCAATGCTTCCTATCTAGTTGCTGGTTAATATCTGCATAAAGGGGTTCCGGTCGGACCTGTAGCAATAACGTATATCAGTATCAACTGTTGTCAAACTACATCCCAAAGTGTGCAACCCTTGACAGTAAGGGTTGTTGTGTATTGGTCGCCATTTCGTTTGGTTGGTCTCACTGCTATCAGTTCTGTTTATTTGGTTGTGATTAATCATTCATTATTAGTTTTCCTGGAGTGGTTGCAATGTTCGTGGCGCTTTATCCCGGTAGTGTTTATCCACTTGGTGCTACCTGGGATGGTAAGGGAACCAATTTTGCCCTGTTCTCAGAGTATGCAACAGGTGTTGAACTTTGCCTGTTCGACCGGGATGATGAGGAAGTTAGAGTTCGCCTGGAAGAAGTCAGTAACTTTGTCTGGCATGGTTACTTACCGGGGATTGGACCGGGACAGCGGTATGGTTACCGGGTTTATGGCCCCTATGAGCCAGAAAATGGACATCGGTTTAATCCAAATAAGTTATTGATTGACCCCTACGGGAAGGCGATCGATGGAGATGTGGGCAATGGCCCGGAACTGTTTGGCTACGACTGGAACAGTCCCGACGAAGACCTGTCTTTTTCCGAACTGGATAGTGCCAAATTAATGCCCAAATCGGTCGTTGTCGATCAGTCTTTTGATTGGGAAGGGGATGGCTTACTGCGTACCCCCTGGCACGAAACGATCATTTACGAAACCCACGTCAAAGGGTTCACTAAACAGCACCCCGACATTCCCGAAGCGTTGCGTGGCACCTATGCGGGATTGGCGCATCCAGCGGCGATCGAACATTTGCTGCGATTAGGTATTACCGCCGTAGAGTTGATGCCCATTCACCATTTCCTGGGTGTACCGGGGCATTTGGCCGATAAGGGATTGCGGAATTACTGGGGCTACGACTCGATCAACTACTTCGCACCCTACGCAGGCTATAGCGCCAGCGGCACCCTCGGTCAGCAAGTGACTGAGTTTAAGGAAATGGTGAAAGCCTTACACCGCGCTGGTATTGAAGTCATCTTAGATGTGGTCTACAACCATACGGGCGAAGGTAATCACATGGGACCAACCCTATCATTGCGGGGGGTCGATAACAGCAGCTATTACCGCCTGGTGGAAGGGAATGAACGTTACTACATGGACTTTACCGGCTGTGGTAACTCTCTTTACATGAAGCATCCGCAGGTGTTGAAGTTAATTATGGATAGCCTGCGGTACTGGGTAACGGAAATGCACATTGATGGTTTCCGGTTTGACCTGGCATCGGCACTGGCGCGGGAGTTATACGAAGTTAACAGTCTGGCGGCATTCTTTGACATCATTCATCAAGACCCCTTCCTGGCCGATGTGAAGTTAATTGCGGAACCGTGGGATGTGGGTGATGGTGGCTACCAGGTGGGTAACTTTCCGGTGCGCTGGTCGGAGTGGAATGGCAAATATCGCGATACGGTGCGCGACTTCTGGCGCGGTGAAGATGAAACACTGGGAGAGTTTGCCTATCGCCTCACTGGCAGTCCCGATTTGTATTTTCAAACGAATGGGCGCCGCCCCAATGCCAGTATCAACTTCATCACGGCCCACGATGGATTTACCCTTGCCGATCTGGTCAGTTACAACGACAAACACAATGAGGCCAATGGTGAAGACAACCGGGATGGTGAAAGTCATAACCGTTCCTGGAATTGTGGTGCCGAAGGGGAAACGGATGATGCCAATATTCTGCAATTACGTCAGCGGCAGAAGCGGAATTTCCTGACGACGTTGATGTTATCGCAAGGTATTCCCATGATTGTAAGTGGGGATGAACTGGGGCGATCGCAAAATGGCAACAACAATGCCTACTGTCAGGACAACGAACTGTCCTGGTTAAACTGGACTGTTGCAGAAGAGAACGAGGATTTCGTCAATTTCTGTCGGGAGTTAATCTTCTTCCGGCGGCAACACCCCGTCTTCCGTCGCCGCAAATGGTTCCAGGGACAGGCAATCCGGGGTGTACCAGACATTGGCTGGTTCAACCCCGATGGGTCTGAAATGACCCAGGAAGAATGGGATATCGGCTATGCCAAATCAGTCGCCCTGTTCCTGAATGGCAATAAAATTCCCAGTCCGGGTCCCCAGGGTCAAAAAATTAGCGATGACAGTTTTCTGATATTTTTTAACGCCCACTGGGAAATCATTGAATTTGCGTTGCCAGAGGAGTTTAAAACCCAGGAATGGATGATGGTGATCGACACGAAGGAGCCGCGCTTCGTCCAGGATGAACGCATCTTTACCGCTGATCAAACCGTTCCTGTCGTTGGGCGATCGCTAGTAGTACTGCGTCGAGCGGAATAAACAGGAGAGTTGCGATGGAAGTCGAAGCAAAACAGATCGGCGCAAAATATCTGGGGGGCGATCGCTGTGAGTTCACGGTCTGGGCACCCAAGCTAGACACAATCGCCGTACAACTGGTAGATCAGGGCGATCGCTTGATTCCCCTGGAACGGCAGGAGGAGGGTTACTGGCAGGCAGTTGCCAGTGACATCAAACCGAATACTCGCTATCTCTACCAATTGAACGGTGGTGAATCTCGCCCCGATCCCGCCTCCCACTTCCAACCGGACGGCGTACATGGAGTCTCCCAGGTCATTGACCACGCCTTTGATTGGACTGATCAGGACTGGCAGGGCATCCCCCTGGAAGCGATGATCATGTACGAATTGCATGTGGGCACGTTCACCCCAGAGGGTACCTTTGCTGCCATCATTCCCCGTTTGCCAGATTTGCGGGAGTTGGGTGTAACGGCGATCGAACTCATGCCGATCGCCCAGTATCCCGGTAGCCAACCTGTCAACCCCGATCACCAGGCACACACCTATCGCAACTGGGGCTATGACGGTACGTACCTGTATGGTGTGCAAAACTCCTACGGTACGCCTGCTGACTTGAAACGATTGGTGGATGCTTGCCATCGGGAAGGTATCGCGGTGATTCTGGATGTGGTGTATAACCACTTTGGCCCTGAAGGCAACTATGTCAACCTGTTTGCCCCCTACTTTACGGAAACGTACCGCACGCCCTGGGGCAGTGCCATCAATTACGACGATGCCCACAGTCCGGAGGTGCGGAACTTCTTCCACCAGAACGCGCTGTACTGGTTACGGGATTACCACTTTGATGCGCTGCGCCTGGATGCGGTACAGGCTATCTATGATCTGGGTGCTTACCACTTTTTAGAAGAGTTATCAGACAAGGTGGCAGCCCTATCCACAGAGGTAGGACGCAAGCTGTATTTGATTGCTGAAAGTGATTTGAATAATCCCCGCTTAATCCGTCCCGCTGACCAGGGCGGTTATGGTCTGGATGCCCAGTGGAGTGATGATTTTCACCATTCCCTGCATTCCTTACTGACGGGTAATGTGTCGGGTTACTACCAGGACTTTGGCAAGTGTGCGAACCTGGCAAAGGCACTCCAGGACACGTTTGTGTATGACTGGAAGTATGCTCCCCATCGATATCGGTTTCATGGACGGGCAACGGGCGATCGCCCCCCGACACAGTTTGTCGTTTGCATCCAGAACCATGACCAGGTGGGCAACTGTATGATGGGCGAACGGTTAGCCGATCTGGTGTCCTATGAAGGGTTAAAGCTGGCAGCCGGAGCAATTTTACTGTCGCCCTATATCCCCCTGTTGTTTATGGGTGAGGAGTACGGCGAAACGGCACCCTTCCTCTACTTCGTCAGCCATTCTGATCCGGAGTTGATTAAGGCTGTTCGGGAAGGTCGCAAACGTGAATTCGAGGCATTCCATTACGAGGGAGAAGCCCCCGACCCGGAAGCAGTGGAAACCTTTTTGAAATGCAAACTGAACTGGGAAAAACGCCGAGAAGGGAAACAGCAAACTCTGTGGTCCTGGTACCAACATCTGATTCAGTTACGCAACACGTTACCAGCACTGGTGAAGCGCGATCGCCAATGTCTGCAAGCGGGTAGCGATGAAGCGAACAAACTCGTCTGGTGGCATCGCTGGAGCGAGGACAATCACTTACTGTGTCTGATGAGTTTCAACCAGACCCCAATCCAGATCAAGCCGCCTTTCCCCATCCAACAGGCCCACAAAATTCTGGATTCTGCCGAACCTAAGTGGGCAGGAGAGGGGGCATTGGCTCCAGACCGGTTGACATCTGGTTCAGACCTGTCGCTGGCTGCCCAAAATTTTGTCCTGTACGAATTAAAAAATTCCTGAAACCAACTCCTGTAGGGGCGAACCGCCGTTCGCCCACGCCCAAACCCCAAACCCCAAACCCTCACCTATGCGGATTCCAGTTGCTACCTACCGGATTCAATTCAACGCTGACTTTACCTTTAACCATGCCAGAAAGATTGCCGATTATCTGGCACAGTTGGGAGTATCGGAACTGTATGCCTCTCCCATTTTCGCGGCAACAACTGGCAGTACCCACGGTTATGATGTCGTTAATCCCAACCAACTCAATCCCGAATTAGGGACGCAAGAGGATTTCGAAGCACTGGTTTCTGCCCTCCAAAAGCATCAGATGGGTTGGTTACAGGACATTGTGCCGAACCACATGGCATACAACGGTCAGAACCAGTGGTTAATGGATGTGCTGGAGAACGGCCCCAGTTCCCGTTATGTGGAGTATTTTGATCTGGCCTGGAACGCTCCTTTTGAGGCAACTCAAGATCCAATTCTGGTGCCATTACTGGGTGATTTTTATGGTGCCTGTTTAGAGAATGGTGAGATTCAACTGCAATTTGACGAGCGGGGGTTAAGTGTCAACTACTATAGTTTGAAAATTCCCCTGCGGCTGGAATCCTATGCTACGTTTCTCACCCAAAACTTGGGGCAATTAACTCGCACATTAGGGAGAAAACATCCCTATTTCATTCGCTTACTGGGTATTCTTTATATCCTGAAAAATCTGTCGTCTGATGTAGCAGGGCAGCAACGGGAAGACCAGGCAGACTTTGTTAAAGGTATGCTCTGGGAACTATATAACGACAGTCCCGAAATTAAGAACTTTATTGATGAAAATATTCAAATCTTTAATGGCGAAAAAGGTAATCCAGCTAGCTTTAATTTATTAGATGCTCTGCTTTCTGACCAATTTTTTCGCTTATCGTACTGGAAGGTAGGAGCCGAGGAAATTAACTATCGTCGGTTCTTTACTGTGAACGAGTTAATTTCTGTTAAGGTAGAGAATCTCAAAGTATTTAATCAGACCCATGATCTAATTTGTCGGTTGGTTCAAGAAGGAAAGTTTACCGGCTTACGGATCGATCACATTGATGGACTGTTCGATCCAACTGAATATCTGGAACGGTTACAGGAAAAAACAGACGATACCTATATTACCGTTGAAAAGATTTTACAACCGGGCGAAAACCTGCCTTCTGTTTGGCAAATGCAGGGTACCTCTGGTTACGACTATATGAATTTCATCAATGGCATTTTTTGCCAGATGGACAGTCAGGAACGATTTGATCAAATTTATTTTGACATTACTGGCAACGATACGCCGTTTGAAGAATTGGTCGCGGAGAAAAAGCATTTAATCATCGACAAAAATCTGGCCGGAGATATTGATAATCTGGCAGTGTCAATGAAAAAAATTGCCAGTAAATATCGCTATGGTAATGATTTTACTGTCAATGGATTAAAACGAGCTTTGGCTGAGGTTTTAACCCGTTTTCCCATCTATCGTACCTATACTAATGCTAACGGTGTGCTGGAGGGCGATCGCGTCTACATTGAAACCGTTATCCAAACGGCTAAGGAACACACGACCCTATTGCAGAATGAGTTGAACTTCATCGAAAAACTACTCCTACTGCAATACGACGATATTCTCACCCAGGCAGAAAAAGACCAGTGGTTGTATCTGGTGATGCGAATTCAGCAATATACGGGGCCACTTATGGCAAAGGGTGTGGAAGACACGGTACTCTACGTCTACAACCGTCTCCTGGCTTTGAATGAGGTGGGTGGCAACCCGGAGCGCTTCGGCATTCCACTCAGCGAATTCCATGAATTTAACCGGGTTCGCCAGGAGCAATGGTTCAACGCCATGAGTGCTACTGCAACCCACGACACCAAACGGGGTGAAGACGTTCGGGCCCGTTTAAATGTGCTATCCGAAGTACCCGATGAATGGCACCAGCACGTTCGTCGCTGGAGTGAAATGAACCGCACCCACAAAACAAAATTGAAGGGTGCCGCCATGCCCGATCGCAACGATGAGTATGCCTTTTATCAAACCCTGATTGGTGCATTTCCATTCACGTCTGGGTTGTCCTTTGACGAAACGGAATACAACACCTTTGTCAACCGGGTGAAGGATTACATGCTGAAAGCCATCCGGGAATCGAAAGTCTACACTGCCTGGTTACGGCAAAACAGCACCTATGAGGAAGCCTGCACTAATTTTGTCAAAACGGTTCTGGACAATCCCGAACAAAATATCTTCCTGGAAGATTTCCTGCCATTTCAACAGCGGATTGCCTTCTATGGCATCTTTAATTCCCTCTCTCAAACGCTGATTAAAATTACATCTCCTGGCATCCCTGACTTTTACCAGGGAACGGAGTTGTGGGATTTTAGCCTGGTTGACCCGGATAACCGCCGTCCGGTTGACTTTGAGCAACGGCAAACCTACTTGACAGACATACAAGCGCGCATTGATGCGGATCTATCTGGGCTACTGGTAGACTTACTGGCTAATCAGGAAGATGGCAGAATTAAACTCTTTCTGACTGTCCAGGCACTTAAAGCTCGTACCCAGTATTTAGACGTGTTCCAGTGTGGTGACTATCACGCCTTACCCGCCACTGGTAAGTTTAAGGAGCATGTGATTGGGTTTGCCCGCTCGACGAAAACGACAACGATCATTGCGATCGCCCCCCGTTTCCTGACAGGTGTCATTCAACCTGGCGAACAACCATTGGGGCAACAGGTTTGGGGCGATACGTGTTTGCAGGTGCCAAACAAGGGTGTGAGCACCTGGAGGAATCTACTGACTCAAGAAACCATGCAAGCGAATGGGGCAATGTCTGTCGGTCAGGCGCTTCATAGCTTTCCAGTGGCGTTGTTCGTTAGTGGGTCTCATTAACAAATCACCTGGGGATAGTCGGGGTTTGTGCCTTAAGGTAGGTTGGTTAAATGTGTCTATCAAGTACAACAGAAATGAGATGCATTACCCTTCTATTCGTCCTTGCTACCTAATGTTATGTACCGAATTGCTGTTATTGATGATAATGAAACCTGGTGCTTTGTGATGGCTACGGCCCTCCAACAACGGGGTTATCTGGTTGCAACGTTTAGTGATGCCTATGCTTTTCTCCGGCAAGCATCTCAATTTGACATGGTGCTGGTAGATTTTTCACTGCCGCCCCGTCGCTACCAGAAGGAACTCAGTGGGCCAGATGTCATTCGCCATCTCCACAAAGAGTTTGCTAAACCACCGCTGACTATTCTAATTTCAGCTTACTTCACGCATGATATCCTGACTAACGTACCGGAAATCTGCCCTGAGGCAGATGCTTGTTTGAGTAAGGGAACCCCCTTAGAGAAGCTGTTACAGCAGATTGAACAAGTGATGCTTTCACGGGGCGATCGCAGAGCGATGCTTTCCTCTAACTCGTTGTCTAATTCGTCCTCCCATTCTGCTTCTAACCGTGTTAGTTCAGAAGTTTCGGCTTAAGAAAAGCTCCTCTGTTTAAGAAAAACCTTTAATAAATGATCAGACCTCGGAGTTTTGCCAAAGCTCCGAGGTCTGCACTTTTGTTAGATCAATCTCTAGCTTGACAAAATCTTTTGAAGTGCAATTTTAATTTCTTTTACCCCCCGTTCCAGTTCATCCCCTAAGTTGGCGATCGCCTTCTCTAGCAAGTAGTGGGTTAATAATACGCTCAACTCTGACTGGGTTTTGGGCAGGAAATTGTCCCTACTGGCGGTCTCCAGGTAGGCACTTAAGAATGCTGCACTGACCCAACTGATCCAAAACTCAACCCATTGCTGCATGCGTGACAATTGTTCAGGATGGATGACGCCACTTTCAATTTCCTTCACCAGGGCGATATTTGCGGCATAGTGGAATGAGTGCAACATGCCCGCTACATCTCTGAGGGGCGATCGCTTCATGCGTCGTTCGCTAACTGTGCGTTTCGTTTCACCTTCAAAGTCAATGATGACAAAATCCTTACCCGTATAAAGTACCTGTCCCAGATGATAGTCACCGTGATAACGGGTGCGTCGTGCGGTAATTTTGTCGTCAAGGATGGCCCGAAACCGTTCCAGGTAGTCGGGTTGGCGTGCGAGGACTACATTCGCCAGTGCTTGAACATCCGTCGGTAGGGAATGTAGCCGATCCTGCAATTGGAGAAAGACCTGGCCAATTAAATTGCGCGAATACTGGTACACCGATCGCTGATAAAACCCGGTAAATGGTTCTGGCGCAAAGTCTGGATGGTCGGAGTTCGTTGCCAGTGCCACATGTAATTCGGCGGTTCGTTGCCCTAATAATTGCACATTTGAGAGATAGGAGCCAATGAGTTGCGTCGCAAACAGGCGGGCGGCAGCCAGTTCGGGCGCGACGACAACTGATGTCGCCGGGGCTACAGCCACGGATAGGCCCGAATCGCGATGATCGGGCAATTTCATATCATTGATGTCACATTCAACGCCAAAGGCGGATTGTAACTCCAGTAAAGGTAGTAACGGCACAGGGACTTCTACCAGATCGGTCTGTTGCACGACGACATGTTCAAAGTAGTCACGCAAACTATCTAAGGTGTAGTCCCAGGTGTTCCGAGCATCGGGAATGTACTGCTGCAAGATGCCAATCGTCGTTGGCTCGGTTTGCGAGTGGGTATGATACTCCATATATCCGGCAATGGATGCAAAGTTGGCGAACGATCGCTGATCATCCAGAAATCGCCGGATCTCCAGGTCAGGATTAATGCCCGTTGCTGCCTGCCGAAAGAGTTTCAGAATCAGTTGGGGAGCGGCTCCAACTTCAGCCGTATTGCCATAAATGATTGAGGTATTGTTGTGTTCACCCTTTAACAGATATGGTTCACCCTGTAAGCTACTACCACTTAAACTGGGAAACAGTTCGGTGGCCCTGGTGATTAGCTCGCCTGCCCGTCCGGTCAGAGTGCGGTTATGGGCAATCGCCCCCAGTAAACCTAGCAGGTATGTTTTATCAGCCGTGGCCTCGAACAAAACCGCCACATCATCCCTGTCGGGCGATTTCAGGCGCGTAACGACGGATTGGGGTGTTTCGCTCAATAGTTGAATGGCCTGTTCCCCCGTTGCATATCCCAATAGCAAAATATAGGTCTGTGGATCACCCTGGATGTAGTCCATCTGTAACCAGAGTAGTTGCGCCTCCTGATCTTTGTAGGGAATGGCGATCGCTTCTACAATCTGGGCTGTTTGTACTGTACGCGTTCGTCCGCCAAACCAGTAATGGTGTCCTAAATAATCCGGTAACAGGCTCTCTAACTGACTTTTTAAGGCCGGATGGGAGAACGCCGTCTTCCAATCATCCCTCATTGCCAGGGTTGGGATTTCAGTTTGTGTCTGTGGTTGCAGCGAACTGGTTTGTAATTTGAGTGTAAACCAGTAAACTGCATAGGAGCTGAGACTGAGAAAGTAGGATGAATCGGTAATCGTTGGAAACTCTGTACGCCCAAAGATCTCAACGGGCAAACGTCCCTTAAAAGCAGACAAATCCAACTCAACCGTTTGCACAAACCGCGATAAATTTGCCACGACCAGAATTTGTTCATCCTCATAGGTACGGGTGAATGCCAGCACCTTGCGATTGGTGGGGTGCAGTAGTTGAAAATCACCTCGCCCCAATGCCTGAAAGTGTTTCCGGGTGGCAATCAGGCGTTTCATGGAATTAAACAACGAATGGGCATTGGAGCGCTGCGTTTCCACATTCACTGTCGTATAGTGATACTCCGGGTCAACAATTAATGGCAAATATAAACGGTGCGGATTTGCCCGACTAAACCCGGCATTACGATCGGGTGTCCATTGCATGGGTGTCCGTACCCCATTGCGATCGCCCACATACACATTATCGCCCATGCCAATCTCGTCACCGTAATACAACACGGGTGTTCCCGGCAGGGACAACAACAGACTATTGAGTAATTCGATTTGGCGGCGATCGTTGCCCAGTAGTGGCGCTAAACGGCGACGGATACCTAAATTCAGCCGCATTTCGGGATCTTGGGCATAGACCCGGTACATATAATCCCGGTCTTCATCCGTTACCATTTCCAGCGTCAGTTCATCATGGTTTCGTAGAAACAGCCCCCACTGACAGTTATCGGGAATGGTTGGTGTTTGCTGGAGGATATCCATAATTGGAAAGTTGTCCTCCATCCGCAATGCCATAAACAGGCGTGGCATCAACGGAAAATGAAAGTTCATGTGGCATTCGTCGCCATCACCATAATAGGCAGCTGCATCTTCGGGCCACTGGTTCGCTTCTGCCAGTAACATTCGGTTGGGATAGTTTTCGTCCACATGCTGGCGTAATTGCTTCAGAAACTCATGGGTTTCTGGCAAATTCTCGCAGTTCGTGCCTTCCCGTTCGTACAGGTAAGGTACGGCATCCATCCGCAACCCATCCACCCCCAGATTGAGCCAGAAGTCTAGCACCTCAAATACTGCCTGCTGAACTGCCGGATTGTCATAGTTCAAATCCGGTTGGTGGGAATAGAAACGATGCCAGTAGTAAGCCTTTGCGACCCCATCCCATGCCCAGTTGGATGTTTCAAAGTCCTGGAAAATAATGCGAGCTTCCTGGTATTTTTCGGGCGTGTCACTCCACACGTAAAAATCTCGTTCGGGGCTACCGGGTGCCGATCGCCGCGCCCGTTGAAACCAGGGGTGTTGATCCGATGTGTGGTTAACGATTAATTCGATAATGACGCGGATATCCCGCTGGTGCGCTGCGGCCAAAAATTCTTTGAAGTCCGCGATCGTGCCGTAAATGGGATTGATGCTGGTGTAATCGGCAATGTCGTACCCGTCATCCCGTAGTGGTGACGGAAAGAAGGGCAAGATCCAGAGAGCCGTTACTCCCAACTCCTGCAAATAATCCAATTTTTCCGTCAGTCCGCGAAAGTCGCCAATACCATCACCATTACTATCAGCAAAGGCACGCACGGGCACTTCATAAATAATGGCAGTTTTGAACCAGAGAGATTCGTCTTTCAAGATGTAAACCTACGCCTTGGGCATTATCTTTGCTAAGAAATTAGCGAAAAACTCATCCCTACCCATCCAACGGAGGGAAGAACCATTGGTGGATGGTTCTTCGCAAAAATCTGTCATAGGGGCGATCGCAATTGTTTGTGATCGTTATTAGCAATACAAATCTGCGTGTCTGGCACCGTTCTACCGTAGGGGCGGGGTTTGGCAACATAATTAGGGCGCTTCCGATCTTGCTGCTAAACCCGCCCCTACTGGTTCTGGCGTTACTAGAATGTCTTTTTAATCAGAATTCAGAGAACAAAATCTCTCTCTCGATGTGGTTGAGGGGAAACGATTTCGTTCCAAAGGTGAATAACTCTAGTAATGATTCTGCGGATACTGTACTTATAGCAAAAAGTTTTCCTCGATTGAGTATGGAGTTGGCGGTTACACTTGTGTTGCGATCGCCAACTTTTCCATGCAACCAATTTTTTAATTCTGATTAATCTTGCGCATAGCCCATATTCTGTAGGGGGGCGGCATTTGGTCGTTATTCCAGGCTGCAATCAACTATCCTGGTTCAAATGCCACACACTCCTCCCGCGCAATACCTACCACAACCAATAAACCCTTTTGTCTGATTGCAAAGCGAGATGACCGACACAACAATGAGTTTCAAACGTGCAAGTGGCATCCTATTACATCCCACATCCTTACCGGGTCAATTCGGTATTGGTGACTTAGGCAAATCAGCTTACGAATTTGTTGATTTTCTCGAACGTAGTGGCCAAACCCTCTGGCAAATTTTGCCGTTAGGCCCCACAGGTTATGAACATTCACCCTACATCATGAATTTCAGTACCTTTGCGGGAAATCCATTACTGATTAGCCTGGAACAATTAGAGATCGAGGGATTTCTCGGCAAAGATGAACTGGTGCCATTGAGTGATAGCAATCCCGAACGGGTGGATTTTGATCGCGTCATTGCTACCAAGATGAAATTTCTGCGTTCAGCATTCGCGCGATTTCAGCAGTCAGCAAACCAGCAGCAACAGCAACAATTAACCCAATTCTGTCAGGAACAATCCTGGTGGTTAGCTGACTTCGTTTTGTTTATGGCACTGCTGGAAGCCAATGACGGTAAGAACTGGAACCAGTGGGAACGGGCGATCGCCTGCCGGGAACCGGATGCGCTCAAAACCGAAACCGAACGTTTACAAGAATCAATTCAGTTTCATCAATTTCTCCAATTTCAGTTCTTTCAACAATGGGCAAAACTGCGGCAATACGCCAATCAGAGAAACATTCAGATTATTGGCGATGTCTCAATTTACGTCTGTTACAACAGTTCGGATGTGTGGGCAAATCCCAGTCTGTTCAAGCTTGACCCGCAAACCTTTGAGCCGACTTATATTGCCGGAGTGCCACCGGATTACTTCAGTGAAACGGGGCAGTTATGGGGCAATCCCGTTTATGACTGGGATGCATTACAAAAAACAAATTTTGCCTGGTGGATTAAACGCTTTCAGGCAACCCTGCAATATGTAGACATTGTGCGGGTTGATCACTTCCGGGGGTTTGAAGCTTACTGGCAGGTTCCCGCCGGGGAAACAACTGCGATCAACGGCGAATGGATTAAGGCTCCGGGTGAAGCCTTCTTTGAAACGATGGGTCAGTCCCTCGGTCGCTTACCCATCATGGCAGAGGATCTGGGGATTATTACACCGGAAGTCGAGGCATTGCGCGATCGCTTCCATTTCCCCGGTATGCGAATTCTCATGTTTGGCATTGGCGATCCAACCAGTATTCACTTGCCCCACCATTACACCCAGAATAGTGTGGTTTATCCGGGAACCCATGATAACGATACGGTGCTGGGCTGGTGGCAAACGATTACTCAGGCAGAGAAACAATTTTTAGCCGATTACATGGGCTGTACCAGTCCCAATGAACTCTATGAAATTAACTGGGTATTAATTCGATTAGCACTTTCCTCAGTCGCAGATCTAGCTATTATTCCCTTACAGGATATTCTCGGTTTGGATGGACGTGCCCGCATGAATGATCCCAGCGTGAATGCAGGTAATTGGCGCTGGCGTTATCGCAGTTCGGAATTATTAACAAACACCATCAGCCAGCGTCTTTTAAATCTGACCAAACTATATAGCCGCATTTGATTATAGAAACCTCGAATTTATCCCAGACCTCGGAGGTCTTCAAGACCTCCGAGGTCTCGTCTTGGGTTTTTCTTAGGTTTTTCTACTCAATTGAAACGTAATTGCTCTAACATTTTTGGCGAATTATTAACCCCTGTAACGAAGCAATATAATCTGTGAACTGGGATGGTCATTTTTCCTATTTAGCAACTCTAATCACAGTAGAATAAACGGAAAGAATTTGAGAGGAAGTTGCGATCGCAAAACCAGCAGAAAAATGTCATTAATCTCACTTTTGTGCTGGATTAAATTGTTAGATTGACAACAACTTCTCTAGGTAATTCTTACCATACTGTTTGGTATCTATTTGGTGGATATACGGTAGAAAGCCTGATTGATTGACAAATCTTCGCTCATCGCTTTGATTCGCCCGTGAATGGAAT
>CAZGDE010000136.1:0-16005 GCA_964524315.1 uncultured bacterium | reverse complement strand
CCCCCTTAACGGCGATATAGTATTTATCAGTTAAACCAGCTCAAAAACCCATAAGTTGGCTAAACGGCACACACACGCAAGTAGGGAACACAAGATTTCTGTGAAAAACTATCTTTGAGGGTATAGCTAAGAGTGCGGCTAAACATTAGGACACCTTCTCTGCAACAAAAGCTAGCGATCTTAATTTTGTTTTTCAACAGAATCATGGATAAAAGGGATTTTCCTGAAGTTGCACCTGAATTGGGACGCGATGTGACGGCTGCCTTGAATGGAGAGAAAAACCACTTTCCAAAAAAGCTGCAATAAAAAACGACAGTTTACAAGGGGAGAAAATTATATTTTGGCATAAATTCTAGAGAGATAGGTCTCATTAGCCAGAGACACTCCCAGAGCATGACAGTGCAAACCTCGCTCCTCTAACACCTCATTAACGTCCTCAACCAACTTCAGCAGTCTTACCAAAGGCATATTAACAGGAAGAAATAAACTTTGCGTTCTTCTTCAGAAAAATTATATTTCTGCCATAATTAATAATTCTTATGGATTTGGGGTAACCATCGACAATACAGCGGTTTTTTAGTCCGGTGACGCTGACTGACCCCGTTGTCAGGGCAGGTTTCGCCCCCCATCAACAGGTTAGTGACAGTCTTTGGCAAAACCCGCCCCTGCCTAAAGACGTCGGCCCTGGTTGATGCGGGTTAAATCACTACTCCCTTGCCTGACTAAGAATTTCTGGCATTGCTGAGCAGAAATATGAAACCCGTAGGGGCAGTTCGCGTAGCGTCTCCCTGTGAGACACCGCCCCTACAGCAGATATGCGTGCCTGCAAATCATATCCGTATTCCGCAGCGCCAGAATTTCTAACGCCTAACAAGAAATTGCGAACCCTTAACAAAGGATTGCGAACTCCTAACAAGGGATTGCGAACCCTTAACAAAGGATTGCGAACCCTTAACAAGGGCTTATGAACTCATGACAAACGACAAATGACGCTTGACTAGGAATTTCTAATACCTAACAAAGGATTGCGACCCCCTAACAAGGGTTTATGAACTCACGACAAACGACAAATGACGCTTGACTAGGAATTTCTGATCTCTAACAAATGCTGCTAACTCCTGGCCAATGACTAATGACCACTAAACTAATGCCCAATAACCCTTAACCAATGATAAAGAAAGAAGACCTGTACTTCATAGAGAGAGAAATCGTGATCCTTTATGCAGAAAATATTCTTAACGGAGTTATTTATCCCAATTGAAACAATAGCCTTAAATTGATTCTGGATTAAACGCAATCAGTTCATAGGTTGCATAGGTGCCAAAAGGACTCCACAGCAAATAGGGAACCAGCAACAGTACCGCCAGAGCAGAAATCGGTAATACAGCGATCGCCAACAACAAACAGAGAATGCTGCCCAATCCACCCAGAAAGGTACCGATCGCAAGGCTACGTGACCTTAAGGTAAGGGGAATATAGGCAACGGTTACAATCTCCACCAACAAATAACAACCCATCAGTAACCAGGTCTTCAGGCTACCCGGATCATTTTGCCAGATAAGCACTGCAGAAATTGCTCCACAGCTAAAAATCACTGTCCAAATTAGGGGAATGATTGGTTCAATCACGGCTAGCCAACGAGGCAAATTGAGCCGCTTCACCCAACGTAAATCCTCCCGTGGTCGAAACAGGAAACTACCTAAGGCTACGATAAAAGTGACGCCACCAATGATGATCCAGGGTTTCATGGAGATACTCCTGCTGCTGTGAAACAGAGCACATGCGTATTTGCTGCATCCTTCGTAAGAGTGTTTTTACTCCCATGTAGCGCTCTTTCCAATCTCCTGCTCAACTTGCTTTAGCACCGGAAACGGAGCAGCGTTAGTGATGTTCAGGAATCATATAGACATTGCAGACAGGTGCAGCAAAATTGACGATGTAACACCTATGCTAAAGAGAAGGCGATCCTTCCTCTTCTAGCTAATGGCAGTAACGAAGCAAGGGAACCGTAGGACTAATTCATCCATCCGACTGAGCGATCGCATCCAACGAGAAAGTGATTAGCAATACACCATTACAGAGCCAACTGGCAGGTCATTGGGTCTGATGCAATTACCGGATGCAGTCATCGTTTGGTTGTAAGGACAGGTTGAGCAACAGAATAAACGTTGTATGATTACGACTTTGAGTCCTCTTGAGCAAAACTAAATTATGCGGTTAATCAATCGCGGCATCAACAAATTGAGCCAGACTAAAGCAATCGTCCTCAAACCATTAACCTTCAAACGATCAATCGTGATTCCTGGTTGCTTGATTTTGTTCACTGCTGGTAAGTATGGGATCCTACCCGGCCAGGCTCAACCATCAGAGCGATCGCAACCTACACCAGCAACCATACAACTCACTCAATCAGCCAATATTGAGCAATTATTTCGAGAGTTGGGGATTGATGGTTCAATTATTATTTATGACAAAAATAACAATCGCTTTTACGAACATAATTCAGCTCGCAATAACACTGCGTTCATCCCTGCTTCAACATTCAAAATCCTGAATGCCCTGATATCCCTTGAAACAGGTGTCATCAAAGATGACATTGCTGTCTTAACCTGGGATGGCATTCAACGTGACATCCCCAACTGGAATCGAGATACCAATTTGCGGCAGGCATTTAAAGATTCGACCGTCTGGTTTTACCAGGTGCTAGCTCGCAAGAATGGGTATGAGCGTATGCAGCAGTTCGTCAATCAGGTAGGATACGGCAATCGTCAGATTGGTACTCCGGTGCAGATCGATCGTTTTTGGTTAGATGGCCCTCTCCAAATTACCCCAAAACAGCAAATTGAATTTTTGCGACAACTCGATCGCAACGATCTACCTTTCTCCCAGCGCACACTGGATTTAGTCAAAGACATCATGATCGTAGAACGCACCCCTGCCTATACGTTGCGTGGCAAAACAGGTTGGGGTAGTAGTGTCACTCCTAATGTTGGCTGGTTCGTTGGCTATTTACAGCAAAACAATAATACGTTTTTCTTTGCCACCAACATGGTGATTTCACGCCCAGAGGATGCGCCTAAACGACTAGAAGTTACCCGCCGCAGCCTCAAATTGCTCGGTCTTCTTTAGCCATTAACCAGACAATCTAGCAGTTCGACATTCATTGTGAATATTGCCCGGTTATTGATCATTTGTCATTTGTCATTTATGTAATGTGTGCCTTTTCTGGAATGCCTGCCATAACTGCTCCCATTGGGACTACTATGTACACACAAACCATCCAATCTGGTTGCATGGGGCGTTTGGCTGAACGCCCCATGCAACAAATAGCGGTGTACCATTCGTTCCTCGCACCGGGCAAACAGCGATTGGATTTAACTACCCGACACAATAGAAATAGCCACTTGAGCAGCCAGAAACTCTAATATCTCCAGTCGGGCATGGGTAAATGTTTCTGCGGCCAGGTAATTCTCCAGATACAGGACACCCGCAAATTTCTGTTGGTGAATCAGCGGATAACAGAACAGGCATTTCGGCTGCATTTGTTGAATATAGGGGTCAGCCGTGAAAATTCCCTCGTTGGCAGGGTAGCTCAGCACGATCGCCTGATGGGTACGTTGCACATAGCGAATCAGTGCCAGTGGCAAGCGGATATGACCCAGTTGATCTGCCTGCTCGATCATCCGCACGCCCGCTTCCGCAGAGCCTTCTGCCAGTAACTCTAAGGTTTGTCCCCGTGCCACCAGCAGAAAGCCTTTCGAGGCACCAACTACCTGTACAGTAACAGTAAATAAGCGAGACAGCAGGCGATCGTAGTTCGTTTCAGAAGAGATAGCTTCCAGGGCTTTTGCCGTTGCGGTGGCATCCAGAATTGTCAGGCTACTGATGGTTTGAGTCAGGGTGGAAAGATGGGTAATATCCAAGCCCCGTTCTTCCCGGTGCAACACCTTAGCGAAAAATTCTGCATACCTGGTTTCGAGGTTACTGGCTTTTGCTTGCGCTCCCCAGCGAATGTAACGGTAGTAAGCCTGCAACAGATACACTTCCGCAGTGGACTTCTGATTGCAAGCAAAATAAAACTCAGCCGCCAGTTCGTTTGCCAGTGCTTCCTCTTGAATGTAGCCGTTCTGTCTCGCACCTTTGATGGCCTGGTCAAAATATTCCATTGCCTGGCGATCGCGCCCCAGTATCCGGGCCTTTTCCGCTTCCACCAGCAAATATTTATGTTCAAAGTTCGCCGGGGCGTGGATTGCCCATTCCTTCAAATGTTTCTGGTTTGCTTCGACTTGTTTTAGGGCGTGTTTTCTGGCAGGGGTATTGTCTACCAGGTTCGGTTGGCGAACCTGTGCCAGCAACGCCAGTGAGTAATAGAAATAATGCACTGGCAACGTCAAGAAACCCAGGATACTGACCTCATACTGTTTCGCCAGACTGGCACTTTCTACCGCAGCATCATATTGCTGAAACAAATATTGCAACATGGACTTGTAGAAGTAAATCATGAACAGAGAGGTCATAACATTCGCTTCTTTAATCACGGGCAACAGCGCGGATTCATTGAAGCGATCGCCCACCAGTTGACAGGGATCAGCCGACTTACCCAGCAAGTTCAAGACGGTTTGCCCCACCGTACTGACAGAATGCAATGCATATTCCTGTTTCAGTTTGTGCATCAGATCCAGGTAGGGTTGTTGCGCTGCACTGAGTTGCTCCAGTTCTTCACCCACCAGGAACCCATAATGGCAATAGTTAATGCTGCTATAGCCTGCGTATTCAATATTCCCTGTTTCCAGGCTAACCTGAAGTGCCGCCTCAAAGGTCGGTATTATTTGGTGCGCTGGTTCTTTCCAGGGACGAATAAACGCATTGACAATATTGATGACTTTACAGTGCAATGCCTTATCATCAAATCGTTCCATCAACTTGAGGGCGAGTTGCCCAAATTGATAGCCACTGGGGATATCGTTTAAGGCACTACAAAGCAACCAGCCGTACAACGCATAACCATAGGCAGCCTGGGCAGAATTACCATGTTTGACACAGAGGCTCACCATCTTAAAGGTAACGACCGGAAATAGGGTCGGAGATGACAGAAAGGCTGGCACGATCAAAGTAATCAGGATGCGCATGGCCGCCAATTTGTCTGGATCGGTCATCGTTGGTAAGGTTGCCAGATCCTCGATTCGTTTGAGCCCGATCGCCCATTTGGTACGGAACGCACCTGCCACAATTTCCAGTTGCGCTGGCCGTTCAGACAGTGAAATTCCCAACAGTTTCAAGGCCACCAATGCCGTACTAATGGCTTCTGGCATGTGATTTTGGGCAATGTGGGTCTGGATGATCGGCTCGTAGATATTGACCTTTTCCAGGGCAGTTTTAGCCTGCGCTAACACCACCTCGGCCAATTGCGTCGCCTGCGCATACTGGGTATTCAGGTAATAGGCTTCGACAGCTTCTGTATGCAGATTGAGCAACAGTTCATAATGGGTTTGCCAACTGCCATCTGGCAGCAATTGCAACCCGGTTTCAAAATACTGCACAGCAGCTTCGTAGGCAGTGGAAGCCTTCGCTTTTCGTCCAGCAAGCAGGTTCAGTGATGCTAATTGTTCCCGTTCCGCCGTATCTGTCAATAAAGCAATGGCAACATTGAACTGGTTGACAATTTCAAAGACGTAATCCTCTAGAAGACTCTGAGGCGTTTTCCGCAAGAGCAATTGCCCAATTTTTAAGTGGGTGGCCTGTTTCTGATCAGCCGGAATTAAGGAGTAGGCAGCCTGCTGGATGCGATCGTGCAGAAATTTGTAACCGACTTTCAGGTGGTTCTGGGCTTGGAGCGATCGCCACTTGTGCTGCTCTACGTCACTACTCAGAAGTGGCACCTTATAGGATGGGGAAACCGGGAGAACTAACCCCGCCTGGAGAGCGTCCCAGAGCTGATTGGCCGTATCTAGCAGGGATGTTTGGTTGACCACTGCCAGCGTTTCCAGATCAAATTGGTAGCCAATACAAGCAGCCAGTTGCAAGACTGACTGCGTCGCTAGCGGGAGCTTTTGTAGATTACTGGCGATTAACTCCACCACCCCCAGATCGGTAATGCCCAATCGCTGGATCTGTTCCAAATCCCATAACCAGCGTCGCTCAGCAAAGTCAAACTTGAGTAATTGCTCCAGATAAAGGGATTGCAGCAGATGGTTCAGGAAAAACGGATTGCCCTGAGTTTTGTGATACAGAAGATGGATAAATGCCTTAATCTCAGTCCCCCGATAATGGGGAGACAGTTCGCCAAATGTCAGTTCTTCGTGTAGCGTGTCACAGATCAACTCGCTCACATAATACTGGCTCAGGGGATGCAATTCAATTTGCTGCATCCTCACCCCTGCTTTCAACCAGTGCCGCATGGCGATCGCGGTAATGTGGTTGGCATCTACTTCATTATCTCGATATGCTCCAATCAACAACAGTGATGTTGCGTGGTCATTGGTAAGCATGGCTTGCATCAATTGGAGCGAAGCCGCATCAGCCCACTGGAGGTCGTCTAGGAACACCACCAATGGATGTTCGGGTTTTGCAAACACCCGGATCAACCGTTGAAAAACCTGATTAAAGCGATGTTGGGCTTCTGTCGGCCCCAAAATAGGAACCGCAGGCTGTGTACCAACTAAATGCTCTACTTCTGGAATGACATCAATGATCACCTGGGCATTTTGTCCCAAAGCGATGAGCAACTCCCGTTTCCACTGCTCAATCTGCTCGTCAGGTTGGGTTAAGAGCTGCTGAATTAAGATTTGAAACGCCTGAATCAATGCAGCATAGGGAATATTTCGTTTCAACTGATCAAACTTGCCCGCAACAAAATATCCCCGTTCCTCAGTAATGGGTTTGTAAACCTCCTGAACAACACTGGTTTTACCAATGCCAGAGTAGCCCGCAATCAGCACTAATTCTGCCAGACCACGACTGCTTCGCCGAAATGCATCCAGTAATGTTAAAACCTCATTGTCCCGACCATAAAGTTTTTGCGGAATCAACAATTGACCCGACCGATCCAGTTGCCCAGGACACCAGTGTTGAAGGAAATCAGGATTCAAGGAACGATCAGCCTGCAACTGTTGCTGACAGAGTTCCAAATCATGCTTTAAACCCGTTGCTGTCTGATAACGTTCCTCTGCGGTCTTCGCCATCAATTTCAGAATGATCTGGGAAAGGGCGATCGGAATATCTGAACACAGTTCATGGGGTGGGGTAGGTGGTTTAGCAATATGACAATGCACCAGTTCCAGCGGATCAGTAGTGGGAAAAGGCAACTGGCCCGTTAGCATTTGATAGAACGTCACCCCTAATGCATAGAAGTCTGTGCGATAGTCCACAACACGATTCATGCGGCCCGTTTGTTCCGGCGAAATATAGGCCAGCGTTCCTTCTAAAGCATCGGGATAACTGAAACAAGGAGTTTCTTTAGACAACCGCGAAGCAATACTAAAGTCAATCAGGGTCACAGCCCAGGTTTCTACATCCAATAAAATATTTTGGGGATTAATATCCTTATGAATAACCTGGCGTTGATGAATTGCTTGCAGAATAGTCGTCAACTGCAAAGCAATATGCAGAAAGAGGGAAACTGGCAGTTTATCGGCTTGCAGAACTTGAGCCAGCGGCAAGCCTGGTACATCCTCCAGTATTAGGGCGAAATCATTATCGTGATTTTCTAAGCGATAAACTCGAATCACTCCCGGGACATCGGCCAGAGTTTTTAAAACTTTATATTCATGCCGGAGGCGGGTAATTTCTTCTAAGGAAGGGTACTCTGAGCAGGTCGTTTTGATTGTGAAGGTACGAAAATCCGCTTTGTGCCGCACCCGGTAAACAGAGGTACCTGCACCTTCATAAAAACACTCATTAATCATGTATTCAGAAAAATGCTTGAGCATGGCTTTTTCCAATGTTTCATTCCGATGCCCAGTTTTAGGCTTCCTACGCTCTAGAATGCCCAGTTTCTAATCGTTGTTGCGTTTCATGCAGCGCAGCAACGCTTCTTCACACTCATTCTGCCGCCGATGGAAGTCATTGACACGAATAAAAAATACGGTTAATCTATCGGGATACAGTATAAATGACAGGTATGCCCGTTTCTTCCTGCCTCCCAGGCTCACCCGCTGAGGCGATTCGGCGACAATTTAATTCCCGTTCCTTACTCCCCCTTTCACCCATTTCGCTATGGCGGATTGAAGCAGGGGTAGTTCGCACGATGACATGGCTAGAAGATGGAACTGCGATTACTCTAGGCTTATGGGGGCCTGGTGACGTAGTGGGTAAGCCCTTGTCTAAAGTCGACCCCTACCAAATTGAATGCCTCACCAAGGTAGAGGCCATTAACTTTCCGATGAAGGATTGGCCGCAGCGGGAGGAGACATTGCTGGCCTGTTCACAACAGCTAGAGGAGTTACTGGTCATCCGGAGTTACAAACGGACGGATGAGATGTTGCTGAAATTATTAAGCTGGTTAGCCAAACGCTTTGGCCGCAATGCAGCACAGGGACAGTTAATTGATCTGCGATTGACCCATCAAGACCTGTCTGAACTCCTGGGTTCCACACGAGTTACCGTTACGCGTCTGCTTAGTCAGTTTGAACAACAAGGACTAATCCAACGCCTACCGCTGCATCGGATCGTCCTGAAAGAGGAAGAATTCTGGCATTACGAAATCTAAGGAGATTTCTAGAAAACAAACTACCTGTAAGGGCAGGTTTAGTAACAGAATAACTAGCTAAAGCAAAAGAGGGTTCCAATGGAACCCTCTTTTGCGTTGCGTTGTCCGGTGGACTTTAATGCGTTTTTCTCCGATTTGCCCCGGTTTTCCGTTCTAGAATTTCCTTCGCTACCAACGTGACAACCGCCAGTAAGGCTAACAGAACCGCCGCAGAATAAGCAGCTTCCGTCTCATAGCTTTTGTATGCCTCTTCGACAAACAACGGTAAGCTTTGAGTTTTGCCAGCAATGTTACCTGATACAACTGAAACAGCACCAAACTCGCCCATCGCCCTGGCATTCGTCAAAATTAGGCCGTAGAGTAACCCCCACCGGATATTCGGTACGGTCACCCGCCAGAACGTTTGCCAGTGGTTTGCGCCTAACGTGTAAGCAGCTTCTTCCTGATCAACTCCGGCTTCTTCCAACACTGGGATGACCTCACGGGCAACGAAGGGCAAACTGACAAATGCCGTGGCTAAAACCATCCCCGGAAAGGCAAAGACGATGCGAAGCCCATGCTCTTGTAGCCAACCACCAAACCAACCCTGACGACCGTACAGCAGGACAATCATCAAACCTGCGACGACGGGAGAAATGGCAAAGGGCAAATCGAGCAAACTGAGGAGAAAGGTCCGCCCACGAAACCGCTTACGTGCCAGTGCCCAGGCGGCACACAAACCAAAAATCGTATTCAGAGGTACGGCGATCGCCGCCAACAACACGGTTAACTTAACTGCCTCAATAAAGTTTGGTTGGGTCAGGTTGTGCAAAAACGGCCCAATCCCCTTATGGAATGCCTGATAAAAGACATTAACGGCGGGTACGTAAAGGATCAGCCCCAAATAGGCGATCGAAAGGCCAATTAACAGAACGGGTACCCAGTTTGCCTGCTTTGTCCGTCCTGGATTTTTGGGTGCTGCCTGCAAGTTTGAATTCGACACGCTCGTCATTGGTTATGCTCTCCTAACTCCCTGCGCTCTATGCCCCAATCCCTACTCATACCGTCGCCCCCATGCCTGGATGAAGTTGATCGCCAACAACATTAACAACGAAATAATCAACAGCACCATCCCAATTACAGTTGCCCCCGAATAGTCATACTGTTCCAGGCGCTGAAAAATTAAAACTGGCGCAATTAAATCTCGAAACGGTGTATTCGAGGCAATAATTACAGTAGAACCATATTCGCCAACGGCACGGGAAAAACCCAATGCAACACCCGTCAAAATCGCCGGGAATAACGGTGGCAGAATCACGCGCCAGAAGGTTTCTAGCTGAGAGGCACCCAAACACCAGGCGGCCTCTTCAATATCTTTTTCCATTTCTGTCAGGACAGGTTGCACCGTTCTCACAACGAACGGTAAAGAGATAAATAGCATCGCGATACCCACACCCAAACGGGTAAAGGCAATTTTGATGCCAAATGGAACAAATAATGACCCAATCCAGCCATTTTCACTGTAAACCGTTGCCAGTGTAAGACCCGCAACCGCTGTCGGCAAAGCAAACGGTAAGTCAACCGACGCATCAATGAAACGTTTCAGGGGAAAGTCATACCGCACCAATACCCACGCAATTAACGTGCCAAACACACCGTTAATTAAGGCGGCAACAATGGATGTGGTGAAGGTGACATCATACGTGGAAAGAGCGATTGGACTGGTCGCAATCCGCCAGAACTCGGCTGGCCCTACCTGGGAGGATTTCGCCAACATTGCCGCTGTTGGCAAAAACAGCATGACGGCCAAGTAACCCAGCATAATGCGCCATGTCCAGGGCATATGCACGATCGAGTTTACGAACACCTGCCACACCGAGGACTGCTGTGTTGTGGTTTGGGGAGGAGAAGAAACTGCCATCAGAGAATTGCTGCGTATTGAGAGGTTATTGAGACGTAATGCGATTTCCCAGAACAATGTACCTTGCGTAGGGGCAGGTTTCGCCAAAGACCTGAGCCTGAGCCAGTCATTTTGTTGCTCAACCTGCCTGTACAGGTATTTGGTTTTCTAGAAATCTCCTAAACACTGCGATTGGCACGATTACGAATTGGTCATTCGCTACTTCAAGCAGTATAGGACAGGGCTGCTCACGCTATAACGAATGACCAATGACCAGTGACCAGTGACAATTAGCGATTAGTTGGCTTGGGCGCGGATTTGATCGAAAGTGCCACCATCGTCAAATGTTTTCTGAGCTTCTTTCCAGCCGCCATATTCCTCAATCTTGCCAAGCTGTTTTACAGCAGGGAACTGTTCCACAAATTCCTTTTCCTTACCCAGGTCACCCAGGGGACGGAAACCAACTTTAGCAAACTCTTTCTGGGCTTCGGGGGTAAACAAGTACTCGACAAATGCCTGGGCTACTTCCCGCGTACCATGCTTGTCGACATTCTTGTCTACAACTGCGGTGGGTGTATCAATGGAAATATTGATATCGGGGACAACATAATCCAGCTTTTCACCCTTTTGCTTTGCCAGGATGACTTCATTCTCATAGTTAACCAGCGCATCACCCTGCCCCTGTTTCGCGAAGGCATCTGTCGATTCCCGCGCATCTTTCGCTAGAACGGCCACATTCTTGTATGCCTTAGAGACAAAGTCCTTGGCTTTAGCGTCGTCACCACCCGTCTTTTTCGCATAGTTCCAGAGGGCGTAATAGTTCCAGCGGGCACCACCCGATGTTTTGGGATCGGCAGTCACCCACTTCACATCGTCACGGGCTAAATCAGCAAATGATTTGATGTTTTTGGGATTCCCTTCCCGTGTAATGATTGCAGCAACCGTTTCTCCAACAATGCCATTGTTAGGAACGCGCTTAGTCCAGTCTTCATTCACAAACCCGGCTTTGACCAGCTTATTGACATCGGCACCGATCGCCAGATGCACCACATCAGCCTCTAAGCCATCAATAATGGCACGGGTCTGAGAACCAGAACCACCATAACTTTGCTTAAAAGTTACAGTTTGACCATGCTCTTGTTTCCATTGCTCCGCAAATTTGGGAATAATGGCATCGTGAGCTGCTTTCGGCACGGCATAACCCACTAATGTCAACTCAACCTCTTGTTTTTGCTGAGCGACTGGACTGGCACCACCTGTGGGACTGGCTGAGTTAGAAGTGGTATTTGTCCCTGGGGAGCAGGCGGCAACTGCAAAGCTCAATGCCGCTCCTACAACAAACAGGGATACTAAGCCTTTCAACGAATTTAACCTGAGACGGTGGACAATCAGTTCAGCGAAACGTTCCCATCGGCCCAGGAGTGAATGCCATCGGTTCATGCCATGCTCTCCTAAGTAATCTACGAAAGTCCAGTAGGAATACTGTCCTATATAATAGAATTGATAGTACAGGGCAGCAGGAGAAAAAGCAAGAATAATCTCCCCTAACTTGAGCGGTATTTCGGGTTTTCGTGCAGCGACTAACTATCCTGCGGTCGCGATCGCCCCGTCTCTAACCAGTTTCCCCCTGCGGCCATCTCACTCAAATGGGTTTATGGGGCCAGCCATCCTGAAAGGTGAGCAATTCGCCCGGTTGAATGGTTGTCCAGACTTCATTATCCGTCAAGGGGGTGGTCGCAATGATAGCGACGCGATCGCTGGGCGTCGTCAATTCCTGAAAATCGACCGTGACATCTTCGTCAATCAGATGGGCTGCCGCAAAGGGAGCCTGCCGCACAATGTAACAGAGTTTGGTGGAACAGTGGGCAAAGAAGTGTTCCCCATCGGACAGAAGATAGTTGAAGGTGCCATAGCTGGCAATCTCCTGGGTAATGGCTTGTAGCACCGGGTAAAGCTGATCCAGATCCGGTTTTGCCACGGGAAACTTCGTCCGTAGCGTATTCAGCATGAGGCAAAACGCCTGTTCACTGTCTGTTTGGCCCACGGGACGGTACACACCTGTTTGGTCTGGGGCAAAGTTGGGCAGGTCACCATTATGGGCAAAAACCCAGTAGCGTCCCCACAATTCTCGCTGGAAAGGATGGCAGTTCTCTAGCCCAACGGCACCAACGGTGGCTTTCCGAATATGGGCAATCACGTTCATTGATTTGAGCGGGTAATTCTTGACAAAGGCCGCAATGGGAGATGACACGGAAGGCTTGTCGTCAAGGAAGACGCGACATCCTAAGCCCTCGAAAAATGCAATACCCCAACCATCCTGATGGGCATCTGTTTTGCCGCCCCGGGCACAAAACCCCTCAAAGGAAAAGCAAATATCCGTTGGTACGTTGCAGTTCATCCCCAGTAGTTGACACATAATTGGCAATTCCCGATCGGAGTTATACCGATTTAAACAGTTTTTTAGACCCATCAAAGTTCAGGCAGGGTTTGGCAATACCAAGCCCATACAACGATCTGTTGCGTTTCTAATTCCAATTGGTATTACCTGCCAATTATCAAATGTCCAAGCGGTCTTGGACAAATTTTATTCCGTGGGTGGAGTAGGGTCAGCGATCGCGGCGATCGACAGGGTGTTTAGTTCTGTTTCCAGTTCCGCGATCGTTGGCAGGTTACCCTGTAACGATTCTGGTAACGTATCCTTCAAGCGATAAGTTGCCACGCCGACAGGCTGCTGAATGTAACGTAGCGCATACTCCACGGTGGCCTTGTTCTTAGATTTGCAGAGGATAATCCCAATCGTGGGATTGTCTACTTCGCTCCGCAGCAAATCGTCCACAGCGGCAATGTAAAAGCTCATCTTGCCAGAGAACTCAGGTTCAAACTCAACCATTTTCAGGTCGATTACCACATAGCAGTGCAGCTTGACATGGTAAAACAGCAAGTCAAGTTTGTATTCCTTGCCACCCACTTCCAGCGTGTACTGACTCCCTAAAAAAGAAAAGCCCACGCCCAGTTCCAACAAAAAGTCTCGAATGTGGTCAACCAGTGCCCGTTCAAAGTCCCGCTCTTGAGCGGTTTCTCCCAGTTCCAGAAACTCAAAATTATAGGGGCTTTTCAAAATCTGGCGGGCCAGATCTGACTGGCTCTGGGGGAGGGTATGGTCAAAATTATTGACTGCATTACCCACACGCTGGTGTAAACCACTTTCAATCTGGTGTACCAAAGCACTACGACTCCAACCATGTTCGATGGTCTTTCGCGCGTACCATAGCCGCTCTTCGTTGGTCTTCAGCTTATCTAACAGAGTGATGTTGTGATACCAGGTAATTTGTCCCAGGACTGCCTGAATCACCGTTTCGTCCGGGAAAGATTGGGCGAACGCTCGCATATAAAGCAAATTCGAGCGCGAAAAGCCTTTCATCTCCGGATAGGCTTGTTTCAAATCCTTGGACAAACGTTCAATGACTTTGGCTCCCCAACCATCCTGCTGTTGCCGTCGGAGAATGTTACGCCCAATTTGCCAGTAGAGAATGACCAGTTCCCGGTTAACTGCCGTAGCTGCCCGCAAGCGAGCCCGTTGAATGGTTTCTTTGATGTCATCGAGAAAGCGGCCATAGCTATCTGCCGACAGGTTACTTGCCATGTCCTTCAAGCGCTTCGCAGGGAGACGAATTGGGGCAACAATACCCAGCCCTTAGTATAACTTTGTGTATGGGTTGGTGCTGGTTGACTGACAAAACTTGCTGACCCTCATCCCCAACCCTTCTCCCGGAAGAAGCTACCTTGTACACAACAAGTTGGCCATTGACGCTCTGTAGGGGCACTAGCGACGCCATGCCGTCAGGCTATACGGTTGTTTGCCCTAGACTAGAACCGAATAGCAGACCGCCATCGACTGCATTGGGCATTCAGCCGAACGCCCCTACAACTAGATTGGATGGTTTGGGTGTACACAGTAGCCCAGAGGTGAAGGGAGTCGAGCCCAATTTTGTTCCCTCACCTGTGGGAGAGGGCGAGGGTGTAGTTTACTTCCCGCAGGATGGGCGGTTCACGAGTCAAAAGACTTGTCAGTCAATCAGGAGTTGGTGATATGGAATCGTCCAAGCAGTCTTGGACAATTGCCAGGAAACCTGTTGCAATCCCGACTGAGGCAACTCAGCAAAATCGCTGATTTTAGTGGCGGTAGAACCACGCATACGGAGACCAAAGAAGTAGTAATTGGTACAATCTCAGCAATTGTGAACGAGCCAGCAATCCTGCTGACACCGTAATTTTACGGTAGATCTACGGGCTTCATTCAAGCAATTTTGGTTTTAGCAGAGGAAAGCATACCATTTTGTTTTTGCCATGAAAGCTCAAACTGTTTTGATCGTAGACGATAATCCAACCAACCTGGATGTTCTTTCAGAAACCTTGATTGGTAATGGGTTTCAGGTAGCAGTCGCGATCGACGGAGAGACAGCCCTTGAGCAAGTTGCGTTCCATAAACCAGAACTCATCCTCTTGGATGTCATGATGCATGGTATCGATGGGTTTGAAACGTGTAAACGCTTAAAGCAAGACACTTCCACCACTGACATACCGGTCATTTTTATGACGGCTTTATCTGATATGGAAAATAAGGTGAAAGGGTTCTCTTTAGGAGCAGTCGACTACATTACTAAGCCCTTTCAACAGGAAGAAGTTCTCGCACGGGTGCAAATCCACCTGCAACTACGTAATTTAGCGGCCACTCTGGAATCACAAAACAATCTCCTGCAACATGAGATTACTAAACGGAATGAGGCAGAATCTTCCCTACGGCGACTAAATCAAGAACTTGAGCAGTTAGTTGAGGAACGAACTCGTACTCTTTCTAAAACCTTACAAGAACTGCAACAAACCCAGGCTGAACTCATCCAACAGAAAAAAGAATTAGAAATTCGGGTTGAGGAACGCACATTAGAATTAAAAATTGCCAAAGAATCTGCTGACAAAGCCAATGGAGCAAAAAGTGAATTTTTGGCGAATATGAGCCATGAAATTCGGACTCCCCTTAATGGCGTTCTGGGCTACACACAAATTCTTAAATCCAGTCGTGACCTTTCTGAAAAAGACCGCAAAGGAATTAACGTCATTCATCAATGTGGTACGCATCTTTTAACACTAATTAACGACATTCTCGATCTCTCTAAAATAGAGGCGGGCCGAGTAGAAATCTTGACAACGGACTTTCACCTCCCGGCTTTCCTGGAGAACATTGCAGAGATTTGCAGTATTCGGGCTGAACAGAAGAAAATCACGTTTATTTCGCAGATAGACGCACACCTGCCCAGTGGTGTGCGTGCAGACGAAAAGCGGCTTCGACAAGTGTTACTCAATATTCTTGGTAATGCGGTTAAATTTACTGACCGAGGTGGTGTCACCTTCAAAGTAGAAA
>CAZGDE010000135.1:4854-16117 GCA_964524315.1 uncultured bacterium | reverse complement strand
GGCGAAACAAGCTGAGTTTGTGATCAAGGATGACAAAGATAATGATGTTTACCGGACGACACTAGAACTTGCCCAGGCTCCTGGTGTGGTTAGTCTCAGTTTGCCACCAACGGCACCTGAGTTACAGCCGAACCAAAACTATCGCTGGTTTTTCTCAATGATTTGTCGTCCCGGTGATCGCCTGGAGGATGTGTTCGTCAGCAGTTGGATTCAGCGAGTGCAGCCAGATAAGCGCCTGTTGGGGGCCATTAATGCGGCGGCTCCCCAGGGTCGCCCTGCTCTCTATGCGGAGGCGGGGATCTGGTACGATACCCTGGCTTCCCTGGCACAATTACGCCGTACTAATGACAATGCCGATCTGTCGCAGCAATGGGCCAATTTGTTACAGTCTGTTGGGTTAAACCAAATCAGCGAAGCGCCCCTAGTGGCCCAACCGGCGTTAAGAGATCCTAAATAGCTGAGCTATAGGTCAGCCTGCGACTTGGCGGTAATGGTGCAACGGGTTGTCTAAGCTAGTTGTCGCTGCATTAATTTGCGGAACAAGCCTTCCTGTTGCATCAGTTCGGCAAATCGTCCCTGCTGGACAATGTGCCCACCATAGAGGACATAGATGCGATCCGCATTTTTGATCGTACTGAGACGGTGAGCGATCACAATGCGGGTAATGTTCAATCGCTCCAGGCTGTGACTGACGATCGCCTGTGTCCGATTGTCTAGAAAGCTGGTTGCTTCGTCAAATAACAAAATTCGCGGTTTCCGGGCGAGGGCTCTGGCAATCAGGAGCCGTTGGCGTTGCCCACCGGAAAGATTACTGCCCCCTTCGCTAACGATGGTATGCATCCCCATTGGCATGGCGGCAATGTCTTCCTCCAGTCCTGCTTGCCGAACTGCCTCCCAGGCTTCATCGAGAGAAATCGGTGTATTGCCAGCAATATTTTCAAAAATGGATGCGGTAGTCGTGCGGCTCGTTTGAAGTAACACGCCGAGTTGGCGACGTACCGCATGAATATCGAGATCGCGTAAATCCTGGCCATCATAGGCAACCAGCCCTATCTGGGGTGTATCAAAGCCTAACAGCAACCGGAAGATGGTCGATTTTCCACTACCAGAAGGCCCAACAATGGCAATGAATTCGCCGGGTTCGGCCCGCAAGGAAACCTGGTCGAGAACAGCAGTGCCATCGGCCCGGTAGCGAAATGTGACATGTTGCAAAGCAACTCTACCTGCCAGTTTGCCTGGGTCAGATTTGCCGGTAACAATTTCCGGTTGTGCGGCCAGAATGGGTTTGGCGCGATGGCTGAGAGCAAAGATCGACAATACATCAACAGCCGTACTGGTAAATAGGGTGACGCCACTGATAAAGCTGCCAAATGCCACATTAAATGCCAGGAACGTACCTACAGTCAATCCTGATGCAGGACCTTGCTGTAATAGACTGCCTGCCGTTGCAAAGAATACAAGCGAACTGAGCATGGGCAGTATTTGGGTGCCAACGGTGCGGGTATCTATCAGGTGTTGAATGTTCAGTTTCAGTGTTTGCTGCTGGCGATATTGCTTACCCCAATGGGCGAAGGCCCGTTCTTCTGCTCCGGCTACCCGGAGCTTGGCAACTCCATGAATTAACTGCACGACCAGGCCAAATAAGTTGCCTTCTAGTTCCTGGAGTGGCAGGGTCATCCGGAGAGTGACATAACCTGCGATCACCGCGATCACCGTTGCGACTAACGCAATCACGGTGGCCACCACGGCCAATTGCCAACTGTAATAAAACAGCAGGAAGAGATTCAATAAGGTAAAGACACTGGTAAACAGGGTGCGAATGGTCATACCGCTGACCTGCCGCCGAATGACGTTAATGACAGCAACCCTTGATCGCAGGTCACCAACTGAAAATTGGCGGAAGAAAGGTACTGCTAACGTCAACAACCTGTCCCATAATGCCGTTTGGATAGAGGCTTCAACCAATGCTTCCAGGCGTACCAGGGCAAATCCCTGGGTTAGCTGAAATAGGACACTGCCCAAGGTGGCGGCAACCAACCCCAAGCCCATCTGTGCAAGTAGGCTGCGGTTTGCCGTTGGTACAGCCTGGTCGATGAGGATAGCGATCGCCTGTGGGATGAACATTCCTAACAGGGCGATCGCCACACCGGCCCAACCAATCACCCACCAATCACGGCGGGTGCCTTGCAACCCAAAATGTAATAACCCCCACAGTTGCCGCATGTGTTCTGGCAAAGGGCGGTATAGGGTGTAAGCGACGGATGACAGGAGGGAATCCGTTTGGGCATTAACGGGGGTGTGGGTGCCCTTCACCGGGTCAAATATTTCATAGCGGCCAGCCGCAATGGGCAATAGGGCGACGGGTTGTTGCTCGCTGCGGGTCAGCCCTAGCAGGGGGCCACAATCGCTGTGCCACCAGCGATCGCTCAACAATACCCGGCGACAGCGTAAGCGGGATGCGCGGGCAATTGCTTCTAATGGTAGTTTGCCGCGATTTAAGTCTTCTAAATTAAGGGGCAGGCGAATGGGGGCACCCAATGATTTCCCGACGGCTTGCATCGCTTGGTAGAGCGGTAAATAGGCTGTGGCGACATCTGGTGGCCCCGCCAGGTAGTTGGTGCTTGGATCGGTATTGGGAGTGAGCAAACCAGCTAGTTCAGCGATCGTTTCCTTTTCCAGTTGGCGATCATATGCTGCTCGTGCTTGCAAGCGGAGTAGTTCGTCAGTTTGCTCCTGGACTAATAGACGCGCCAGCTGTGAGAGGAAATGGGTATGGTACTGATCCAGGTCGGTCAGGGTCAATGGTGGTTGCGGGCGTGGTTGGGGAATGCCCAGACGGTTCAGGTGATCGCACCAGGTTTCTACCAGGGCGATCGTCGTGTCATCGTTCTCTAACAGACCGTTGGCTACGTGGTGGCGATCAAGCTTAAGCAGTACCGTCTCCATCAAGGAAACCGCCAGCAGTTCTAACGGTGAGTCCTCCAGGTCAATAGCTGTAAAGATCGCATCACCAACCTGGCAACTAAAAAGGTAGCGACGAGTGCCGGTCGCAAGTCCCTGGTTAACTGCCAGGGTAAATAAAGCCACTGCCCCCGATTGCACGACCCAGATTGCTTGGGGATCATCTAACACTAACAGTTGGTTACCTGGAACCCGACGAATTTCCGCCAACTACTTTGCTCCCTCCGCTATTACATCGATTTTATAAAGTGAATTTATAAAGTGAAGATACCCTGTGCAAGAAGCAATGGTATTCGTTAACGATGTCAATTGCCTGGGAAAACTAAACCTGGTTGCTGCGTATGACAACGGGAACAAATAATCGGAAGCACGTTATAACAGTAATTTCGTTCATCACAGAATTTATAGGGAAGAATGCCAATGGTTACCACCAACACGAAGTATCGGCTAGTCACCAGAAGTGACTTTGATGGATTGGTTTGCGCCGTCCTGCTGAAAGAACTCGATATGATTGAGGAAATCAAGTTTGTCCATCCTAAAGATATGCAGGACGGCAAAATTGAAGTAACCAGTAATGACATCACTACTAACCTGCCCTACGTCGAAGGCGTGTACCTGGCATTTGATCATCATTCCAGTGAAACTGTCAGAAATCAGGTACCTAAGGAAAACCACATCATTAACCCGAATGCCCCTTCCGCTGCCCGGGTTGTTTACGAGTATTTTGGTGGTATAGACAAATTTCCGACTATTTCATTGGAAATGATGGCGGCGGTCGATCAGGCTGATTCCGCACAGTTTTCCCTGGAAGATGTGCTCCAACCGAAAGGGTGGACGTTGTTGAACTTCCTGATGGATGCTCGCACCGGGCTAGGTCGCTTCAAAGAGTTCCGCGTTTCCAACTACAACTTAATGATGGAGTTGATTGATTACTGTAAGAACCATGCGATCGCAGATATCCTGACTCTGCCGGATGTTAAAGAACGGGTTGATCTGTATTTTGAGCAAGAACCCAAGTTCAAGGAGCAGATTCAGCGCTGTGCGACGGTTTACAAAAATCTGGTCGTACTGGATTTGCGCAATGAAGCGGTGATCTACGCAGGCAACCGCTTTATGGTTTATGCCCTCTTTCCTGACTGTAATATCTCCATTCATCAAATGTGGGGCTTAAAGCAGCAAAACACTGTATTTGCTACAGGTAAGTCGATTCTTAACCGCACGTCTAAAACGAACATTGGTGAGCTCATGCTGAAGTACGGTGGTGGTGGCCATGCCAATGCTGGTACATGCCAGGTGGAAAATGATAAAGCTGCTGCGATCTTGAAGGAACTAGTGACCCAAATTAACGCGGATGGTTAATGGTCGCTCCTAGACTGAAATGGTAAGCAGTCAACTATAATCAGCAAAAACACAGGTCTAATTGCTCCCGGAGAAGAGTGGACGTCAAGGCAGGCGTTGTTTCTTCGGGAGTTCAATTTTGACGTAGTAGGGTGGGGCCCAACGTTCCCGCCTCTGCCGGCATCAATTGATTCAAATTGATTCAATAAGTATAAAAACGATAAAAGGGCGACCTTTAGGTCGCCCTTTTATCATTCTCTCTGATACCCCCAGGGGAATTCGAATCCCCGTCGCCTCCGTGAAAGGGAGGTGTCCTAGGCCTCTAGACGATGGGGGCGTATCAACCGAACCTTTATTATCTTAGCTAACAGTGTTCACTCTGTCAACATCTAATTTTTTCTCGGTGCGGTACTGACGCGCGGCTAGTAAGCTTTTGTATCAGTGTTGACCAGATTAGCGAATAATATGTGCCCGTGTCAACTAGTTGGGAGTAAGAATTGGAAAAGGAAAAATGTTGGGGGATGTGACCCTGTGCCCAGTCTTCCGCCAAACCCTGACTTGGGTTCTGGTTAAGCCAGATCTTTGGAATTGCGGAGACGGATCAATTGGCGACGCATCTGGGGTGATGCTTCTACCTCTGGTACTTCCTGCGCTGCCACCTCAATTTGCAGGGGTTCCATGTAGTCATCTGAACCAAAGGCGAACGCTTCAATCAGCATTTCTAGAAGCTGTTCGCGATCGCTAAATACGCCTTTTTCTTCGATTAGTCGGAATTTAAGGTGGATTTCGCACTCATAAACACCCACCTCGGCATTCATTGGTTCATACTCTAGATCGTGTTTCATTTATGGAAGCAGACCTACTGTGCTGCGGATAAAACTTGAGAGTGTAATGAGTGCGTTTCTACCAGACCTATTCTTTGATCTTGATGAAATTGTTCACTTCAATAGTTGAAGTAGAAACCTCCTCTTACTTTTCCAAAGTAACATCTCTACAAAATGAACAATATCCGCTAAATAGCTGAACCTAAAGTGATGCGATTCTTTAAACTCAATGTTTTTAAAGCAACCGTTTTCCCTCTTTCATAATATCAACTTCTGCTGGAATGGATACAGTCTGGGTCATGAGTATTACTGACTATTAGTAATCAATTTGAGGGCTTTATAAACTTTTCATGAGGGATACAAGATTCCTTGAAGTTGACTTAAAGTTCTTGGTTTGCTGTCTTTTCGATAGAGTGAAAAGCTTATTAGAAGGATGAGAAAGGGGGGAGAAGTCCAGTTGTGATTGTCAGTAACCGACTAATGTTTTGCTAATATTCCTAATGGCTGTCAGGGGATTGGTTGCATTTGTTACATAGGATGTTGACGATTCGTAATTAGATGGGGCGATCGTTCTTCAGTCAAGCTTTGTTGTTACCGAGTAGTGAATTTGTTGCCGTAGGTGGAGTAATCATTTTTATACTTCGGCCCACTTTCAAGGGAGCTATTCTATCTTTTGGAACGATTCGTTTCGGGGAAAGTACGGATGTTTTTATAACTTTTCAATGCTTTCCCAAGATGGGAATTTGCCGGTATGGGAAAAAGCCGGTAGAGGGCCTGGCTGCTTGCATCGTCCTAGGAATCCGGTGAGGCAGCCTATTGCTTCGATTCGGCAGCCCGTTTGTTGATGCTCGGTGCTGCTTGTTAGAATTCAAGGGCATTGAAGTTTGTTGCGGTTCCCCTCGGGTTTACCGCATTCCTGGCAGGCAAGCAACGGTGGAGTTTAGGTGATGGGGAAATCGGATCAACAGATCACAACTGCTACTGAAGCCTCTATTTTTCGGATTTCGCCTCTAATTCGGTTGACCTTGCTTGGTTTGTACCTGGCACTGACCTTACCGTTACCGTTACTGGCGCAGATGACTAGTGCGTTAGTGCCTCCTCAACTGCTTTGGGGCGGCATGGGGCTGGGTGGTATTGCGTTATATGCAGTGCTCAGCGAGCGGGTGGTGGTGGATGACCAAGGGATTCGGGTGACCTATCCTGTCTGGGTGCCGATGGTATTTTGTCCGGGCTGGGCATTACCCTGGTCTGACATTCAGGCACTCAAGCCCCGTTCTACGGGACAGGGTGGCCTGGTATATTATTTGCTCAGTACATCGGGGCAGGCGTATTTGTTGCCCATGCGGGTAGCAGGGTTTTCCCGTTTAGTTCAGCAAGTCCAATCGCGGACGGGGATTGATACAAGTGATATCCGTCCCCTCTCCCAGCCCTGGATGTACATTATTTTGCTAGGGTTAACTGTGCTATTGCTGCTGGTAGACATCTGGACGATTTGGGCGGCGACCCATCCCCTGATGTAAGAGCGTTTGATGAATTACGGTGGGAACTACCATTGCCTACTTTTGAAACAGTCGACATTCGTGTTGAGCAGGTTAGTTTTGTGCCACAGCGGCCACCTGGCCTACGGGTAGGGAGAGCGTTAGGCCCCTCTGACTATGTGCTACAAGATATTTCCTTTACTGTTGCACCCGGCGATCGCATGGTGATTGTGGGAGCGACCGGGGCAGGAAAAAGTTCCTTGCTACGGTTACTTAACCGTTTAAGCGAACCGACCCGTGGCATTATTTATGTGAATAACCAGGCCCTGGATCAAATTCCGGTAATACAGTTACGGCAACGTCTGGCTCTGGTTTTGCAGGAGCCAAAACTACTGGGAATGACGGTACAGGCAGCGCTGGAGTACCCGTTAGTATTACAGCGCCTTGAGCGCAGCACGATTCAGCAACGGGTGGGAGAATGGGTGGAGCGATTACATATTCCGACCGATTGGTTAAACCGCACAGAACTGCAACTATCGGTGGGCCAGCGCCAATGGGTTGCGATCGCCCGGGCCCTGGTTATGTTGCCCAGTGTTTTGTTATTAGATGAACCGACATCGGCGCTGGATATTGGCCGGGGTGAGTTTTTATTAAGGGTATTAACTGAACTGAGCCGTAGTCGCAGCATGGCAATTCTGATGGTGAATCACCAGCTAGAGTTGGCCGAGCAGTTTTGCGATCGCGTCCTGCACTTGCAACATGGGGTCATCGTACAGAATGTACCTCGCACTGATATGGACTGGGGTAAGCTCCGCGAGCAGTTAATTGCGACTGAAACAGCGGCACGGGATGAATGGGGCGAACCATAAAGCGAACTATAAAAAAGTGCTTCCTGCATTGGCAGAAAGCACCATCACACCAGTCTGAGATATTCAGACCCATTGATTCACTAAATCTGACAGTCAGCCATGAGCCCGTTCCTGCTGACTGAGCGACATTGGGATAGTTTCAAACGAGGTCATCTCAAATGGGAGATGCCCAAATCGAGACTGTCTTGTGCTGGTTCAGTCTGCGGTTTAAGGGTGGCCTGGATGACGGTTAAATGGCTTCCAGATTCTTTTCGCCTGTCCGAATCCGCACAATTTGCTCAACCGGGCTGATGAAAATTTTCCCATCCCCAATTTCGCCTGTACGGGCGGCGACAATAATCTTCTCGACGACCATATCGACCTGGTCATCTTCGACCACGATCTCCACTTTGAGCTTTTGTAAAAACTCCACTGTATATTCTGAGCCACGATAACGCTCAGTTTGGCCTTTTTGTCGCCCAAAGCCTCTGACTTCAGAGACTGTCATGCCCACGATCCCAGCGTTGACCAGGGCAATTTTGACTTCATCCAGTTTGAATGGGCGGATAATTGCTTCAACTTTTTTCAAGTCTTTACACTCCTTACCTGATTTCTATTTGCCGCACTGCTAGCTAGCATGACACTTCTACCACCGTCAAAAGCGGATCTTTTGTAAATTAAGATACATTTTTTCAGGGTCGCGATCGTAATTTCATGGCTCTCTTAGCGACTGGGTAACAGGGGACGCACAATTAAGAACCCTGTGCCGAAGGCGGTCACAACGATGAAGAGAACTGCTAGCACTAACCACCAGCCTTCCAGATCATTGGAGCGTTCCTCGGATTGAATTTTGCGACGCTGTTGGGCCGGTTGTTCCGTAAACTGCTTGGGCGGCTTCGTGGGGGCTTTGGGGGGCTCTGGTGCGACACCACCACCACTACGGACTGGCTCGGTTGGTTGTTTATGGGTTGGTAGGGTGTCAAAATGCAACTCGACACCAGGTAAGGGGGATTCGGCAGCAGGTGTTGAACGAGTGGATTGGAAAGAGTCGGCTGTTTGCCGCAAATGTAGTGCAGACTGAACAACCCGTTCAATTTCTAAACGTAACTGCTGATTCTGATGGGTTAATTCCTGATTTTGGAGTTTGAGGGACTCTAGATTGGTTTTAGCAGATTGTAGCTCGGCTGCTACCTCGCGATAGAGTGAAATGGGCACTGATGGCGCGTAGGGATTTGCTGTGGTGGGTGGCGCATCGGGTGCTTTGGGATTGGATTTGGAATTGATACGGGATGTCATACGGGTGCCAAATAGTGAATCGTGCCTGAATTATGCCTGAGAACGTTGCAATTGAAGCAACAACAATCAAATTAGTCAATAAATTTGGTCAATAAATTCACTAAAACTGTGACAAATCCATAACATGGCTAATCCGTAACAATTACCGTCTGCCGGGTTCACCATTTATCTATATCTGGATAGATAAACGAATGTTTTAGAATCATAAATGCAAACGTTTATGCCGTATTGACTCAGTTATGACCTACTCTTCTACGTCGCCGCAAGCACCCGTCTCTGATATTGAGGGGCAGACATCGGATACAGAACTCAAGTACGGCGAACGATTAATTGCTGAAGGTCAGCTTATTACCTTCCCTAATCCCAGAATTGGACGACGTTACGACATTCATATTACCCTGCCCGAATTTACCTGTAAGTGTCCGTTTTCGGGCTATCCGGACTTTGCCACAATTTATGTGAGCTATGTACCCGACCAGAAAGTGGTCGAATTAAAGGCAATTAAGCTCTATATCAATAGTTATCGCGATCGCTACATTTCCCACGAAGAGTCGGTCAATCAGATTTTGGATGACTTTATTGCTGCTTGCGATCCGTTAGAAGTCACCATCAAAGGGGACTTTACGCCACGGGGAAATGTGCATACCGTTGTTGAGGTAACCCACCGTAAGGGGGAAGGGTCGCTCTAATCACTGGGTAGGTGTGAGAGCGAGCCCGCTATTTCCCCTTAAACTTCCAGAACCGCAACCACGGCTGTACCAATCCCCTGGTTCTGAGCCGCTGATCAAACCCCTAAGGGCTGTAGTTCCCAGGTTGTTTCGTACTGGTGAATGCCACCGAGGCAAACGAGAATGGTGGTCAGGTCAGGGGCGATCACGATACGCCTGATGTGCCCTGGTTGCTCCGTATGGCAATATGGTTTAACAAGGTGTCGGTAGCGTATGACTGCAGGAGCAGCACACGCACTGCGCCTACAAGGTTTGGGTCAGATATAGTGGGTGCTGGCGTTAGGAAACGATAGAACCAGTCATACCCGGTGTTGAAGGCATGTCTGTTGGTTTCGCCTGACTCCCCAGTTGATCCAGCAATGCCAGCACTTCCCGTTCAAACGCCACCTGAGCGCGGTTCGTGCGGCCACCAATATACAGCTGGCCCTCTTGCTGCAAGGCCCAAATTTGGGAATGGGAAACGTAACTCAGAATCACTCCTACCATCAGTAAACCAAAACCGGCATAGACCAGGGGGATACCCGGATCGGCTTTAATCTGTAAACCAGTACTACCAAGTAATTCCTTGACTGCCAGAGTCACACCATTCACTGGTGTAGACATGCCTGACCGGACTGTCGCTACGAGTTTGCCTGCCATGTCATAAACCAGTACCATACCCTGCAAATCTTTAACGACGAGGGAAACACCCTCACTCAAATCTGGTTTGGTGGGTAACCACGTGCCCCAAATGCGACCCTGGTTACCCGTATCCAGCAGTGCCATGGGTAGTTGAAAGATGGGGCTGTTGTTGAGTTTGACGCGAATGGCCGCGATCGCCCAGTCTGCCTGATATAACGTGACCCCGTGATAGCGCAACGGCTCATTCACATGGATCGTTTTGCGTTTGACCTCATTACCCTGGTTGTCTAATACCGACATATCTGAATAGAACTGGTCAATTGCCCCCGTTGGCGTGTAGTCGATCCAGAAACGGTTCACCTTCACTGACCAGTCATGGGGAATTTGGGCGGCAGCCAGCGGCCCGGCATCGGTAATGTTTTTGATCTGGAATGTATCACCACTGGCGATCATTTCCTGGGCTGTAAACCCCGTCATGGCTCCCCAAATGCTTCCCAGGAGGATGACGAGCATACTGGCATGGACGATGATTGGCCCAATTCGCCCCACAATGCCTTTATGGGCGTAGAGCGCGTCTCCCTGGCGAAAGACTTTATACTGGCGTTGTTCTAACAGAGGTATCACTGTTTCTACACTTGCCTGATTTAATTCGGCACTCAGGGCGAACTTTTGAAACTGGCGTGGTTGGGTGTAAAAGTTCCAGGTGCGCGAGAACCAGCGGAGGGCTGGTAGTTGCCGCTGAAAGGTGCAGGCAGTCAGGCTGGAACCAAAAAAGATGAGCAGTGCCAGAAACCACCAGGTACGGTAGACATGATCCAACCCCAGAGTGAGCAACACTTTCCAGGTGAGGAAGCCAAACAGGGCTGGTTCTTCCGGGTAGTTCAACCGATAAAACTCTGCCGACTGCCCCTGTTCGATGATAGTGCCGGTGATGCTGCAGAGGGCGATCGCCAGTAACAGCACGATTGCCAATCGCAGATCTGCTAGCAACGGTACCAGTTCCCGCCGGAAGCTGGTTTGGGCAGCGGCCAGAAAACGTGATGGAGAGAGAAAGAAAGGCGGTTTAGCGGTCATGATAGTTGGGCGATCGGCAAATTTGGCAAAGGGAGCGGAGCAGCCAGCAGATCCTGCTATATGGCAGGTGATGGGTTAGATGGTAGCCCCAGGAA
>CAZGDE010000135.1:0-4844 GCA_964524315.1 uncultured bacterium | reverse complement strand
GCGAAACAGGAGAGAAAACACGCCAAAACCAAGGAGCAGGACACCACTGGTCGGCGTGATCCAACCAGACCAGCGACGTAATGCCAGAAATTGCTTAATGGATGCTGTGAATAACCCCGCTAATATGAGGGGGGCGACATAGCCAACGGTATAGGACAGGAGGAGTACTGTGCCCAGTAAAGGATCGTGAGTGCTGGAAACCCAGACCAGGAGCGTAGCCAGAACGGGCGTACTGCATGGAGATGCGACTAAACCAAACGTTAACCCGATCAGGTAGGCCCTCACCCCACTGGGCAGTTCTGTCGAAATCCATTCCAGACCTCCCCATGAAGGTAGTTGGAGGGGCAGTGCTTCAAGCAGATTTAACCCCATCAGAATTGCCACCAGGCTAACGATAATGGGTAAGCCGCTCCCGATCTGTCCATAGATTTGCCCCAGGATTGCTGCCAGCAGACCCAGACCAGCCAGTGTGGTAGCTAAACCACAGGCAAACCAGGTTGATTGGGCGGCAGCCTGCCAACGGGTTTGGGCCGTGTAACCCCCCATGTAACCAATGGTGATGGGCAACATGGAGAGCATGCAGGGGGTCAAGCTGGTCAATAGGCCAGCGAGGAAGATAATACCAATGCTAATTGGGCTGAGATGCACTAGTTGTTGCGCGACCAGTGTGTCGGCAAAGTGTTCGACCCAGTACAGTTGGGTTTGCAAGGTTTCAAGCATGCGAAGTCAGCCTGACGTGGAGCGGCGATCGCCACCCAAAAATCTTCCCCTCTATCTTAACGGGAGTTCGTTCCTGCTAGAAACGGTAGCAACCTGCAACGTGTGAATGGTGGCGTATTGGGTTATCCCTACTGACCCATAGGAGCCGAGATGGTGGGGCTGGTGTTGACCCTACCTACCAGGTGTTGTTGCTTTGTTCGCGCTCCATTTGTTGCAGCAGTTGGTCAACTTGCGCGATGTCTTTGGCTGTCGTGCGGGGTTGTTTCTGTAACCAGGCGATCGCGGCGGTACGGTTCTTTTGCGCGGCAATTAGTAAGGTTCCCCAGACTTTCGCGGCTGACCGACCGGGATTGACTTGTAAAGCAGTGGTAATCCGTTTTTGTAAACGGCCTGTATCGGCCTGGAGCAGGGATGTGGTTTCCAGGCTAGTTTCCGGTGCGGCGACGAAGCCTTGGAGGGCCCGCTCCCAGCGACCATCGATCAAGTTTGCCAATGTTTGTTGGGCCGGGCTGGCCCAGGATTGTTCTGCCTGGGTTGTGGTGATTTGAGCATGCCAGCGGATCAGATCCATTTGGGCTTGAGCTGTGGCTGACCAGTACCCTTTGCTGCCACCCTGATTGCGTTTAACTGACTGTAGGAGTTGTTCACTGGTTGACCACAACCCATTGCGGGCTAGCAGCAGGGCCCGCCGATAGTTCCCATTGGGGAGATCGGCTTCAATGAGGGAGATCTCTTCTAGTTGAATGGGGTTTGGCACAAATCGCCGGGGCACGACTTGATAAACCTGAAACTGCGGCTCTAGTGCCAATGTTTGATTAATGATTAGTTCAGGGCTACCTCCCCCGGTGACTTCTTGCCAGAGTGGTGACTGTCCGGCAGGACTACTCCATTGCAGCATGGGACTGAGATGGTACCGACTGGGGTTGTAGTGGATCACCTGTCCATAGGTGACGGTTTCGTTGCGACGGTTCCAACTGCCACTCAGATTCAGCCAGATGCCGGTTTTGGGGACTTTACCTTCAAACCGACTGAGCGTTGTTAACGGCAAGGGCCGGGTTGAGCCCTGGTCATCGGACTGGGCATCGACCAGGGGAGCGAGGACAAAGGACTCTTCTGGACTGGCGATCGCCAGTTGGTTAACCAGTTGGAACTGTGGGGTGGAACTACCGATAGCGGGCTTCGCCGGCACCGCCTGATACAACCGTAATTCCACAATCCGCTGGTTGGTCGCTAAAACGGGCAGCAATAGCTCCGTGACACGCGACTTGTTATCCAGCACACTGTTGTTTTTACCCAGATCAACGGGTTCGCCTGGGATGTATCCCCGTTGTCTTAGGTCTGTCTGGATTTGTGCCAGGGTTTGGGGTGGTTTCAGGCCGGTGAATGGGGTTGGTACCCAGGAGGGAAATAACTGGTTTAGCCAGGCGACTGAGCGGGGATTGACGATCAGTTGGGTACTAATCCAGATGGTACCAGCAATGCCGGTCATGGCCAGGAGCAGGAGACAGGCTGCACACCAACCGCTTTTTCCTGGCGATCGCCCTACGTTGACATTGTGCTGTCGCTGACTGGGGGGACGCTCTGGCGACGTTGGTTTGCCAGTTTGAACACCCTTGGGTGCGGATTGCGTGCCTGAATGACGAGAGCCGATTTTCATGGCATGGTTGGCTTCCCAGGGCCAGGAGGCAAAGGACACGAGATGACCCCTGATCGTTTCGTGTGGTAGTGGGTATAACACTACCTGCGATCGCTTTGCCCCACTTTAGCCGCAATTTCTACCAGTGTCATAGAAAATTTGCCAGGACTAGTTTTCCCTTGAAAGAAGGGTTATACAGGCTAGTTTGCGAGATGGGCAAGGTATCCAACTCAATACAGGCTGCACCCCATTAGGGCTTCTCCAAGATGGGAGGGAGTGGGAATTTTTGTCAATGCAAAAGGCTGGTGTCGATGTGACATGAACCAACGATTATCGCAACGATGCGACGATTTCGACTAGAGGGATGGTTCAACGGTGGGTTTTGCTTCTAACTGGGTCTGTAAATACTGGGCCCATTTGGCTGCCAGGGGTGGTTCGGTAAAGGGCACTGAAACAGGCTCAGTTTGGTTCAAACAGGCAAATTCCACAACAGCCCGTCCTTTACTGGGAGCCTGATTAAGGGCAATCACCTGGCCATTCACCCGTAACCGAATTTCTTTGACATTTGCCAATAATAATGTTTGCGGATTGACTATCCCCTTACGGGTTGGCACGCCCCAGGTCAATTCATGCCCTTTTTGGCCCAGTACAGCATAAATGTCATATTTTGACCGCTCAAACCCTGCGGCCCAGAGACGATAAGTTTCTACCTTCTGGTATTCATTCCAGCCTGACCACGCCAGCCAGATGAACATAAACAAGAGTGGGAGCCAGAGCAGACCGCGTTCCATAAGGGGTTTGGTTTTGGGATGGGGGTATGGGGGCTAGTACGGAGCAGGGTAGGGAAGAATTACGACAACTTTCCCATTTCGTGAAGGCATGAGCTATTTTGGATGAATCCTCACTGCTGACCGACGATATGAAGAGATTGTTGCTAGTTGGGTTGTTTGTGGTTGGGTTATGGTTTGCCCTGTCCAACTACACTGGCTTGGCAACCCAGGGAACCTACGACTCAATTGTAGTAGATGTGCGCGAGGACATCGGCGCAGCTCAGATTGAGAGCCAGTTACGGGCGATCGCCCGACAACTAAATATTACACCCCGTTTAAATAGCGAATTTTCCCTGGCGGATCACATCTTTGTCGTCAAAGGCGACCAGAAGTTATTGAAGGCGTTGAAAAACTCGCCGCTGCAGAAATATACCGAATATATTGAGCCGAACTATATATATAGTGCATTTGTCGCTCCCAATGACCCGGACTACAGTAAGCAATGGAATTTACGTAGCATTAACGCCGAAGCTGCCTGGGATGACACGAAGGGAAGTGGCGTGACGGTTGCTGTGATTGACACGGGTATTAGCCCTGTGCCTGACCTGGCGCAAACCAAACTGGTGAAGGGGTACGATTTTGTCAACGATCGCGCCGATGTCAGCGACGACAATGGCCACGGAACCCATGTTGCCGGAACGATCGCCCAGTCCACAAATAACAACTTTGGTGTCGCTGGTGTTGCCTATGAAGCCAGTCTGATGCCACTTAAAGTGCTGGCCTCGTCAGGTGGTGGTACCGTTGCCGATATCGCGGAAGCAATCCGGTTTGCCGCTGACAATGGTGCTGGTGTGATTAACATGAGCCTGGGTGGTGGTGGTGAAAGCCAGCTTATGCAGGAGGCGATCGAGTATGCCCATCAAAAAGGCGTTGTCGTCGTCGCTGCTGCAGGCAATGCCGATGAGAATGCGGCTGCCTATCCAGCCCGTTACCCCTACGTGATTGGGGTGTCTGCTCTGGGACCAACGGGAACCAAAGCACCCTACTCTAATTTTGGTGCTGGGATTGATATTGCGGCTCCCGGTGGTGCGAAGGAGGGTGACGATCCCACAGGCGGCATTCTGCAAAATACCATTGATCCAGAAACGGGTGAGTCTGTGTTTGCCTCCTATCAGGGCACCAGCATGGCGGCACCGCATGTGGCGGGGGTAGCAGCACTGATTAAGGCAGAGGGGGTTAATAATCCCGACGAGGTCGAAGAGATTCTCAAACAATCGGCCTTACAGGTGAAGGATGATGGCTTGAACCACTACGGTGCGGGCAAGCTGGATGCAGCAGCAGCGGTGAAACTGGCGGTACGTGGCAAAATTACGGTTCGTGATTTCTTCCGCTGGTTACGAGACAACGGTTACCTCAATCCCCGTTTCTGGATTGATGGTGGTGTGATTGCTCTCTGGCCTAAAGTGCTGATGGTGCTTGGTTCTTACCTGCTGGCCTTTTTCCTGCGTAATTTCTTCCCATTTGCCTGGGGTTTACCACTGTCGATGGGGTTGGTCGCTGGTAGTTCGGGGCTGTTCTTTCTCAAGGGTGTTTATTTGTTCGATGCGCCCCAATGGCCCTTTCGACTGGCGGGTAGCTCCATTGCCGAACTCGGTGGTGCGATCTCTGGTAGTACATTGCTGAATCCGCTTTTTGCCAGTGTATTGATTCCCCTGGGG
>CAZGDE010000134.1:15442-16158 GCA_964524315.1 uncultured bacterium | reverse complement strand
AACAGTCAGGGCTGACACCAGTTCTACCAACCGCTCCTTCTGAGTTGTTTTCCAAACCTGATCACCGTCTAAGATATCCTCAATTTCGCGGGCTAGGGTGGTGCCATCGTCTTTTTCAAACATGCCCAGCACGCCAGCGAGTTTATGGGCTGCCCGTTCTGCGTCCCGACGTAACTCTGCGGTTAGTTCATCCTGTTGTACTGCGGTTGCCATACGCCGCAACACATGCAGTCGTTGCACCATCAAATCGCCATACTGTTCCCACAACCGCTCCATTGCTTGGTTGAACTGTTGCTGGGCGATGGCAAGGTTCGCTGGAGAATCGTCAGGTGCTTCTGTTTGGGGCTGTTTTGCGCTTGCTTTGGCGATCGCTCCTGTAACGTTCTCCTCAAGTTGCTCACCCACACCTTCCTTCAGGCGGTAACCAATACCATAGACATTCTCGATCCAATCTACAGCCCCAGCCGTTTTCAGCTTTTGCCGTAACCCTTTAATGTGGGCTTTCACACTCTCTTCCAGGGGCGGATCGTCAAAAGTCCACAGATGTTGCAGAATTTGCCCGCGACTGAAGACCCGTGCCGGATTGCGAAGAAATAGTTCTAACAATGAATATTCTTTAGGCGTGAGGGAGAGGGGCTTGTCGCCATAGCTGACCTGACAACTCGACGGGTTAAGGCACAATTGACCCACCTGCAACACGGGTGAAGTTGACACAC